>JBEKYV010000298.1:0-4936 GCA_049510515.1 Solirubrobacteraceae bacterium
CGCCGGTGGAGGGATCGGTGTAGGAGACGGTGTGCCCGATCAACCCCACCGCCTGCGCGACTCGCTGAGCGGTGACGGATTGGGAGCTGCTCTGCGCAAGGTTGGTGGTTTGCTCGAGCTGAGAGAATTGTGCGAGCTCGCTGATGTATTCGGTGCCGTTGCTCGGTTCGAGGGGGTTTTGCGCCTGCAGCTGGGCGACCATCAACTGCAGAAAGGCGTTCTTGCCGAGTTCGCCTTTGGGGTTGACGGCTTCGGCTTCGGCCGAGCTCGCGGTGGAGGCCGTTTTGGTGGTGGGCGTGGTGGTTGCTGGTGTGACGGTGGTCATGGGTTGCCTCGCTCTCGTGCTCGGTGTGCGTTTCCGGTGAAATGGTGGTGTTTGCGGTTTTGGCGCGGGGTGTGTCAGTTGGCTCGTGGGGTTTGCGCTCGGCTCGTCGGTGGTGGTCGGCTTGTGGGATGCGGTCGGCTCGTGGTGTTCAGGCCAGCACGTCGATGAGGGTTCCGTGCGACGGGGCGCTCGCACGCGTCTCGAGTTGTTCGGCAACGGGTGAATCGGTTTCGGTTTCGGAGTCGGCGGGGGTGGCGATCGCCGTGGATCGGCCGGCGCGGCCCCCCGAGAACCCTTCTCCGCGGGCAGTGCCGCCCTGACCGTTGCCTCTGGGATCCGCGCCCCCGCTCTGGGCGGAATCGTGGTGAGCGATATCCAGGCGCGTCAGGTTGATGCCAAGTGAGCTCAGCGATTGGCGCAGCTGGGCATGGGCGGCGGCGAGTGCCTGGGTGGCGACGGGCGACTCGGCACTGACGCGCGCGAGCAGGCCCTGTGCGGTTTGGGTGAGGTTGATGCGGATCTCCCCCAGCTCCTCGGGCTGCAGCGAGATGCGCGCCTGGGTGAGGCCATGGCGGGCGGCGAGCTCGATCGTGCCGTGGAGGCTCTCGATCGCCTCCTGCAGGCCGACACCGTAAGCGCCCGATCCAAGTTCGGCAGGCGACGCCGCGGGGCTGCCATCCAGCGCGGCGCCGGCGAGCGGGGAGGAGGTTTCGACTCCGCCCAGCCCGCCGCCGATCCCATCGACGCTCGTGCCCACCGCGGGGGTGGAGGCGCCGGGGGTCTTGGCGAGAGCGCCGACGTTTGTGTGTGAGGAGGACGTGGCGGAGCTGTGGGGGATGATGGGGTCGCCGCTGGGCGCAACTCCGGGCGTCGAATGCGCCTGTGCGCCGGAGCCGGATGCAGAGGCGCTGTTGGGGAGCGCTTGGAGGGTGCTCGCGATCCCATTCACCGTGGTGGTGTCCCTGGGCGCGGGGGCAGCGCCGGTGGCCAGGCTCTCGTTGCCAGGGGGGGCGGGGGCAGCGCTGGCGGCCGGGCTCTCGTTGCCAGGTGGGGCGGCGGCAGCGGCCGTGGGGGCGCCGCCTTGCGGTGTCGCGAGCTCACCGTCTTGTGGGCTGGTGGGCAAGGAGCGAGCGTCGTTGTGTGCGACCCCAACCCCAACCCCAACCCCAACCCCGACGTTGGCTGTTGCTTGCTCGTCGCTTGCTGGTTCAGCGCCGCGTCCCCTCGCGGAGTCGGGCGGGGTGGTGCTCAGATCCACGGCAGGGCCCTGGCTGGGGTCTTCACCGGCGATCGCGCCCTGGTCGGTCGCACCGCTGGGGGTGCCTCCCGGGAGCGCCGCCGCGGGCGTTGATGCGGAGCCGGTGGGCGTGGGAGCAGATGCTGCCAAGTCAGCGCTCGTCTGAGCGCCAGAGGGCGTTGCGGCGGGGCGGCGTGCCGAATGGTGGCGATTGGGCGGGGCAGAGCCTTGGGGAAGGCGATCGAACGCTTCCGTGGCGCTTGTCTGTTGGCCCTCGGCGGGCGAGGGATTTTGCGAGTGACTCTGCTGTTGGCCTTCCGCGGTGGCGGTCCGGGCCCATTCGGTTTCGAGCGCGCTGTGGAAGGGCGGCCCGTCGGGGGGGGCGCCGGGCGGAGCGCCGCTGGGGGTCGGTTCCCGCCCAGTTGAAGCGGTTGGGATCGGCGGCGGGGCGGCCGGACTCATGCGATCGCCTCACTGGTGGCCGACGCGGTGACGGGTGCGGCGGTGGCGCCGGTGAGGGCTGGAGTGGTGGAGGGGAGCGCGCTCGTGTCCTGCTCGCTCGGGCTGTAGGAGGCGGCGTAACCGAGCACTTTGGCGACGTATTGCTGAGTTTCCGGGTAGGGGGGGACGCCGCCGTACTGCTCGACGGCGCCGGGCCCGGCGTTGTAGGCGGCGAGCGCGTCGGTGGTGTTGCCTGCGAACTGGCGCAGCAGCCCGGAGAGGTAGCGGGCGCCGCCTTCGATCGACTGCGCGGGGTCGAGGGGTTGGCTGACGCCGAGCGAGGCGGCGGTGGAGGGCATCAGCTGCGTGAGCCCCTGTGCGCCGGCGCTGCTGGTGGCGGAGGGGTCAAAACCGGACTCCTGCTCGATCAGCCCGTAGAGGACCGAGGGGTCGATCCCGTAGCGAGCGGCGGCCTGTTGGATCATCGGCGCATACGTGGATCCGCCCCCGGTTGCGGTGTTCGCCCCCGCGGCTGTGACGGCTTGGTAGGCAACCGTCGTCGGCACTGTTGAGGTGTAGGTGGCGTCGACAGGGCCCGCTGCGGAGGAGGACCCGTCGGCCAGCAACGAGGGGGTGTAGGGGACGCCGGAGGCGGTCGTGGGAGGGGCGGAGCCCTCGGCTGTGAGGGTGGTATCGACGAGCGGCGTCGTGTAGGCGCCAGCCGTCGCTGAGCTCCCGTTTCCGGCTTGGGCGGCGTCGAGGGCCGAGGCAAAGCCTTTGGAGGCCACGGCCGAAGGGCCCTGCTCGACCTGCTCGAGCAGCGTCTGCAGCTGCTGGATGCGTTCGCCTGCGGCGGTGGCGGCGATCGGTTCCCCGCCGCCCGCGGCAGCAGCGGCGATCGGTTGCAGCCCGCTCAGCGTGGCGGCGCTCATGCGGCACTCCGGCGGAAGCGCTCGAGGGCGATCTCGTCGAGCTGCGCGTTTTCGCGGCGCCCAGCCTCGCGCTCGTGCTCGGCGCGCTGTCGATCCTTGAGGCGCTCCAGGATCTCGTGCTCGCGCGCGGCGCAGCCAAGCTGGTTGTCGCAGTCGGCCACATCGGCCTCATGGCGCTCGAGCTCACGTATCCCCATCACCCGCTGCGCCTCCACATGCTCGACGAAGGCCTGGCGTGCGAGCAGCTCGGCGGCGCTGACGGCCGTCGCATTCCCGTCCTCGCCGGCTGCGAGGCGCTGGTGGACGAAGGCTCGCTCGAGGTGCTCCTCGACGCGACGCAGGCGATTCTGGCTGCCGGTGCGCTGGGTGATCGCGCGCGCAAGCTCCTCCTGCGCGAGAAGCTCCTTGCGCTGGCGCAGCGCACGGACGCGCTCGAGTCGGAAGCGGAACGAGGGAGCGGTGCTCACAGTCGCGTAATCGGACGGGTGGCGCCATTCTTGAGGGCGGCTCAGTCAGGTATAGAGCCGCCAGCGGTCCAGCGGGAAGGGCGACTGTCCCGAAGAGCGAAATTAAGCTACGCTCTTACGTATGCACCACAGCGGAGAGGGCTCTGCGTGGGCGCCAGCCCCGGCGACGGTCGGCGAACAGCCGCGTGGGAGGCCCTGGTGGATCAGCTGTGGTATCGACGAGACTGCCTGCGGGTGGCGGCGCAACCGCTTTTTCTCGGTAGATCCGACGATTTGGTCCGACTGAAAGTTGGATTTATTCATTAAAATGTGATCTGAACGCCAAAATTATTCGTAGGAATACATGTCTACCCAAGCCGTGCCGGCAGGGACGCAACACGCAGGATGAATCATTTAGTGGGATCATTCAGTCAAACCACAGCCCTGGGGATGAACGACATGAGCAAGAAGAAATCGGATGAGGTAGCGATCACACTCTCGCCGTTGCAAGTGGAGCAGGTGATGCGCACCGCGGGTCGCAACCGCAACGGCACCGTCTCAAACCTGTTGCTGGCTGCGCTCGACCACGCCTACCAGCCGCAGGAGAAGAACGGCAAAGGGAGGCCCTCGCCGTTGCAGAAGGCGACGCGGGCGGCGCTTGAAGATGCGCTCGAGGATCCACAGCTCTCGCAGTCGCTGTTGCGCGGGCTGGCGATCCTGGCGTCGTATGGGCCGGATCGGCCGTGGCGCGCGATCATCGACCTGGCGGGACAGCTGGGGATGTCGCCCTCGACGACTCACCGCTACGTGAAGACGCTGCGGGCGGTGGGCCTGCTGGAGCAGAACCCCGAGACAAGGGAATACCGCCCGGTGGCGGCGGCATAGCCCGCTGCGCTGAGTACGGAACGAAGCGCCGCTGAACATCGGAGTCGCCGGCCGGGCGAACGCCGGTGTCGGCAGCGGGGCTGTACGCTCAGCAGGGTTAGAGCCCAAGCGCCGGGATGGCGGATGCCTCGAAGGAGGGTGGAGGCGTTCCACCGTCATTATCGAAGGCCTGGGAGCTGCTCGAGCTGGGTGTCTGCCCACCATGCACCCCGCCGGCATTCTTGCCGGCACCGGGCAGCACCTCCTCGGCGTCGAGAATCTCGCCGGAGCGCTGAGCGAGAGAGCGCTCGAGCGAATCGGAGATATCGAGCAGTCCGCGATCGGACTCGGAGGGCCGGCTGGGCTCGGTGACCGCTTGGCGCAGGAAGGCTTCGAACCGCGGCCGGTGCTCCAGGGCGGCGTCGAGCAGCGGGTCGCTCCCGGCGTGGTAGGCGCCAATCGAAATCAGGTCCTCCTTCTCCCGCAGTGCCGCCAGCGTCCCACGCAGGCGCTGCCCGGCGGCGGCGATCTCGGGCGCGACGATCTCGCCGGTGAGGCGCGAGACGCTCTGCAGGAGGTCGATCGCGGGATAGTGACCGGCGTGAGCGAGCGAGCGGGTGAGCACGATGTGCCCATCGAGGATCGAACGGACCGCGTCGGCGATCGGCTCGTTCATGTCATCGCCGTCGAC
>JBEKYV010000299.1:0-4922 GCA_049510515.1 Solirubrobacteraceae bacterium
CTTCCGCCGCCTCCCGCTCGAGCTCCATGAGCACCGAACAGTCGGCTGCCAGTCGGACGGAGGTGGGGCCAGTTGAGACCGCCGCAGTGGGGCCAGATCAGACCGCCATTCCCAGCTTCTCGACCACCCCGCCCGAGGGGCTTACCAGCTGCTCGACCCGAAGGAGCTGGCCCGCGCGCTCAACGTCTCCCTCGACTACGTCTACGCGCACGCAATGGACCTCGGCGCGATGCGCCTCGGCGACGGCCCAAAGGCCCGGCTGCGCTTCGATCTCCACACCGCACGCCAGGCGATGCAGGCCCGCAAGCAGCCTCCGACAATCGTCGCCAGGCGCCGGTAAAGTGGGACCACCGCGCAAAAGCCGGGGCACCGCGGCTACGGTCCCCGGCGCGACACCGGGAGGCCCCGATGCACCCCAACCGTACACACCACCCGCGCCGGCGGCACTGATGCCCAGGCCAACCACCGGGCAGGTCACCGAACGACCGTGGGCCGACGGCAAGACCATCACGTACGGCGCACGGCTCTACGCCTACGGGCGCCGCCATCGGCTCGTCTTCGGCACCAACAAGCAGGGCTGGAACCGCACCCGCGCGGAGATCGAGCTGGAGTCGATCCAGCAGCAGGTGATCCGCGGCACATGGGTGCCGCCCGAGACAAAGACCTCGACCGTACTGAGCGACGTGGAGCGACCCGACGGCCGTCAGCCCTTCGGGCCGTTCGCGCGCAAGGTCATCGATGCGAAGCAGAGCCACGGCCTGGACTCCGACACGATCGCCGACCTCGAATGGAAGTTCGGCTACCTCCTCGGGCACTTCGGGCGGATGGAGCTGGCCGATATCGACGTCGCGCGGGTCGATGGTTTCCGCGACGACCTCGCGGGCCGCGCGCGCGTGATCCGCGAGGCCGCCGCGCGCGGCAAGCCGCTGATGGAGACCGTCGAGCGCAGGGAGGGGAAACCCTACGAGCGCCGCAAGCGGCCGCTGTCGAACACCTCGATCAACGGGATGCTGGCGCTGCTCAGCCAGATCCTGCAGCGCGCGGTGGACTACAGCTACATCGACCGCAACCCGGTGAAGGTTGGCGGGCACAGGGAGCGGTTCCTGCCGACCGTCAAGCCGGCCCGGACGTTCCTCGAGGTCGACGAGCTGGGCTCGCTACTGGGCGCCGCCGGCGAGCTGGACCGCGCCGCGCGGCGTGATCACCGGATCGGGCGCCGCGCCGCGCTGGCGACGCTCGCCCTCACCGGGTTCAGGATCTCGGAGCTGTGCGCGATGCGCTGCCGGCAGGTGGACCTTGCGCGGGCGCGTTTCAAGATTCCCGACGCCAAGACCGCCAAGGGCGTCCGCGAGGTCGAGATGACGCTGTGGCTGCGCGACGAGCTTGTGCGCCACCGCGCCCAGCGCGTCGCCGATGACTTCCCGATGGGGCCGACCGACCACTTCTTCGGCACGATCAGCGGCAAGCGGCGCGACCCCGACCGCTTCCGCGATCGTGTGCTGGAGCGAGCCGTCGAGCTCGCCAATGAGCGCCGCGCCGAGCATGGCCTGCCCTCTCTCCAAGCGATCACTCCACACTCCCTGCGACGCACCTGGGCGATGCTCGCCGCGCAGGCCGGGCGCGACCCGCACTGGATCTCCGATCAGATCGGCCACACCTCCGCCGCGTTCACGCTGCAGATCTACCAGCAGACCCGCAACCGCCGCCTCACCGACCGCGAGCGCCAGGCGATCTGGGAGCTGATGCGTTTCGCCGACGAGCCCGCCGAGTGCCCCTTCACACGCCAGGTCACCCGGGGTGCCGACGGAGAGTTTAGGCCCATGAATGGGCCCACGGGCGATTTTGGCCTCTCAGGCGGGCTGAGGGGGTTCACTGACGACGAGCCGAATCCCGCTTGAATAAAGGAGATCGAGGAGTGGGCACGGGTGGTTTCGAACCACCGACCTCTCGCGTGTGAAGCGAGCGCTCTCCCACTGAGCTACGTGCCCTCGATACCAGATTCTATTGGCTGTGGAGCTTGGACGCCCGCGAGTCCTATGAGCTCCCACCGTCGTCTGGAAGCTCGTGACAGTCGCTCTGGTTGGAGCTCGCCGAGGGCTACACCACGACGCTCGGCGCTGGGTGCGGCTCCAGGCGTGTGGCGGGGATCGAGTAGGCCTGGGCCAGCGCGTCAACCTGGCTCTGCGTCAGCGAGGCACCAAACGCCGGGGCGCCTCCCAGTGCAAGATAGGCGCTCTGCAGCGTCTTGCCGATCAGCGACAGATGGTAGTGGCCGTCGTACACGCAGTAGATGTAGAGCGGCGCATTGGCGCGCAGGAATCGCCCGGTTGCTGCGCTTGCCCGATCGTTCCGCGCTCCCACCCCCAGCGCTGCCGCGAGATACTGCCATCCACGCTGAGTGAGGCGCACATAGGATTTGAGCATGCCGGCGAGCTCGGCGGCGGGTCCGGTGAGGCTGCCTTCGGTGGTCACTTCAGCGGGCAGCGTGAGCGCAGCGGCACGACGATCGTTCGCGGCGACCTCCAACCGCAGCGCGGGCGTCACGCTGCCCGGGAGCCCGCCCGCAAGTGACGGCCACGCCGCGCGAGCGGCGGCTACCTCGGCCGCGGTGGGCGTTTGCAGCTGCTGCAGGGTGTGCGCCAACTGCACGAGGTCGGCCCGCTCCACGCGTAGGGCCGCCAGCCGCGGCTGGTGGCCACCGCAGCCCGCCGCTCCCGCGGCGGCGGCTCCAGCTGCGAGCGCCGCCGCCGCGAGGCGGGCTAGACGTGAGGCCGTCCCCGCTCTGGGGCTTATGCCGACAGCAGGTCGACGATGAAGATCAACGGCGCGTTCGGCGGGATCTTCGGCGGCGACCCTTTCGCGCCGTACGCCAGTTCGGAGGGGATGATCAGCTCGCGCCGGCCGCCCACCTTCATGCCGACCACGCCCTGGTCCCAGCCCTTGATGACCTGGCCCTCGCCGAGCGTGAAGGTGAAGGGTTCTTTCGTTTCCCACGATGCGTTGAACACCTTGCCGGTGCTGTACAGCGCGCCGACGTAGTTGACCGTCACCGACTCCCCGGCCTTCGCTTCGGCGCCGGTGCCGGGGATGATTTCCTTGATCACGAGCTTCGTCGGGGCCGGGCCCTTGGGCGGCGTGATCGTCGGCTCGGTGGCGAGCGGGCCGCTGGTGGGCGTGGTGGCAGTGGTGGTCACCGGGGTTTTTTCGACGACGCTATTCGCTGCCGTGGACTCGTTGCCGACAGCGATCGTGCTGGAGCCGCTTGACCCGCAGCCGGCGATCAGCGCTGCTGCGCCGATGGTCGCGAGGCCGAGGGCGCGGCGGGGGAAGTTGAGTTTGGAAAGGTTCATCACGGTTGGGCAGCGTACCGGAATGCGACATATTTGTGGTGCGGTACCCGATCGCGCTACGCGCTAGGATCCACAGCGGACCGTGCTAGGCGGGGAGGTAGCGGTGCCCTGCACCCGCAATCCGCTCTAGCGGGGCTGAATTCCCCCCCGAGGGGCGTTTCGCTCCGGTCGCTCCGCCGTTTGGGGCGTCGATGGCTCGGATCCCCGCGCGGTGTCGGCTTGTGAACCAGGTCAGGTCCGGAAGGAAGCAGCCTTAAGCGATCCCCGGCAGGCGCAGCGGGCGTTCCCGATCCGGAGTCGCGAGCGGCGATCGGCGGCCGGCTGTGGAGCCTCGACGGGGGGTGCACGGTCCACTCAGGGTTCGGACCCTTAAGGCGCTCGTTGCTGGGCATGGAGGCCCAGCCCCGCGCGGTGGGCAGTCGCATCCACGCGCGCGGATGCCCACCTACCCACCGCGTGTCTTATTGGCGCACCGCTGGAGGATTCGCCACGAGCGGTTGCTGTGGGTCGCCGTGAAGCCGCTGGGCACCGCCACCGGCTGGTGGGGGTCGTTGCGGTCGAGGATGTATTCGGTCTGGACTTCTTTGTTGGCGGGGTCCACAAAGGTGCCATGCGCGATCTTCGTGACCTGGAGGTTGGCGATCCTGCCCGGGGGAGTTTCCAGCCACAGCGCCAGCAGCGGCACCGGCGCGTGGTTGGTCACGCCGATCGGCTCGCAGTCGGTGGCAATCGCACCCGCGTCCACCAGCGCGGTGAGTTCGTTCTGGATGCGTTGCTGGCGACCCAGCGCATTCAGTTCGTGGTGGTTGGAGCGGTATTGCGAGGGGATCGACGCCAGCAGCGCCACCACCGAGACGGCCGCCGCCGCCATCCACCAGCGCCGGTGGGGGTCGCCGCGTGGCAGCTCCATCCAGCCGCACACCGCCGCGCCGGCGAACACGCACAGAATTGCCGCCGCGAGGAACGCGTAACGCGTGTCGATCGGCAGCCCGGCGCTCGCGAAGGCGGCAAACACCCCCACCACCACGATGCCTGCGATCGCGCCGGGGAGGGCACGGACGCGCAGCCACGCCAACGCCAGCACCCCACCGAGTGCGGCCGCCACGAGCGCAAACGGCCCGAGGATCTCCCCGATCCGCCGCGGGATGTACTCCGGCACCTTGGCGATCCCCGTCTCGCGGTGCAGTGTTTCGGCCGTGTGCCTGGTGTTGGTGAGCGACCACAGCGGGTTCCCGCTCACCAGCCAGTCGCTTGCCACCCACACGATCGGGGCGCTCGCGGCCAGCAGCGCGAGGCGGACGAGCTGGCTGGGGGTACGCGTGGGGTCGACGCTGGGCGCGCGCGGGGTCTCCGCGATGGCGCCCCGTCGCCCGCGCACCGTCGGCAGCGCCAGATACAGCCAGTACAGCCCAGAGAAGGCCCATGCCTCCGGCCGCAGCAGCCCGGCGAGCGCCAGCAGCGCCAGCACCGGCGCGCCTGCGCGGCTGCGGCGGGTCTCGACGATCAGTGCGCTCAACACCAGCAGCAGGTAGGGGACGTCCACGTAGGCGCGCACACCGTAGGAGATGATCG
>JBEKYV010000003.1:0-22195 GCA_049510515.1 Solirubrobacteraceae bacterium
CCTGCGCTCCGACTCCCCTACGTACTGCCGCTGGTATGGCGTCGAATTGAGCGCCGAGGGCCATCGCGCCACCGAGAGCGATCGCGCCACCGAGAGTCACCGCGGCCCCGAGGGCCACCGCGCCCTCTACCTGCCGCCGGGGGTTGCGCACGGCTACCTGACTCTTGCCGATGGCACCGAGCTCCTCTACCAGATGGGCCACCGGTACGTCCCCGAGGCGGCGCGCGGGGTGCGTTGGGATGACCCGGCGTTTGGGATCGAATGGCCCCACCTCGCCGACGAGCTTGTCATCTCAGAGCGCGATCGTTCCTACCCCGACTTCCGGCGGGAGAGCTGAATGCGTCCCCGGTGGGAGAGGCGTCGTCGGCGGGAGAGCCGAATGCGTCTCTGGTGGGAGAGCTGAATGCGTCCCCCCTGGGCGTGGCGACGCATACCGCTGGCGTTGCCCAAGGCGTCTCGCCGCGAGGGCTCCGCCGACCCTCCGTGTGTGGTGCATCTCGTCCGTGAGGAGAATGGCATCGCTGCTCTGCGCGAGTTCGCCGATGCCCTGCGCGCGCACCCCCCGGGCGTCGAGTGCGAGCTGGTGCTCGCGATGAAGGGGTTTACGTCATTTGCGCAGGCCAAGCCGTACATCGAGGAGCTCGCCGAGTTTGCGCCCGAGACGCTGTTCTTCGAAGACCGGGGGTTCGACCTGGGGGTCTACTTTGCCGCCGCCGCGCGGCTGCGCCGAGATCGCTACTGCTTTGTGAACTCGTTCAGCCGGCCCCTCGTCGATGGCTGGCTGGCGAAGCTCGACGCCGCGCTCGGGCAGCCCGGCGTGGGGCAGGTGGGCGCAACCGGCGCATGGGCGAGCGGCCATTCGTGGGCGACCTATTCGATGGGGCTGCCCAGCGCCTATCGGGGTCTGATGCCTCCCGTGTCGAGGGCCCGCGAATTGTTCAGGGGTCCCGAGCTCAAGCGCAAAGGCAGGCAGCGCCGCTCGGCGAAGGAAACTGTGCGAGCGCGATTGACGACGCTGCGCGCGCTTCCCGGGGCGCTTTTCTACTACGAGCCCTTCCCCTCCGCCAAGCTGCGGACAAACACCTTCATGATCGCCCACCAAACCCTTCGGGAGCTGCCGCTGTTTGTGGTGCGCAACAAGGAAGACGCCTACTCCCTGGAGGGCAGCCGCGAGTGCCTCACCCGACTGCTCGAGCGGATCGGCCTGAGCTCGCTGGTGGTCGACCGCGCCGGTGCCGTCTATGGTCCCGAGCAGTGGGATCGCAGCCGCACGCTGTGGCAGGGCCAGCAGGAGGGGCTGCTGGTTGCCGACAACCAGACGCTTCACTACACCAACGGCGACTTCGACCTGCGGCACCTGCTTTCAACACTCGCCTGGGGAGTCTGCGCCGATCCCGACCCTCCTGGTGATGCGTCGGCGGGTTGATGGGCGGGGTGCTCGTAACCGGCGCGAGCGGCTTCATCGGACTGCCGATGGTCCTCGAGCTCGCCCGCCGCGGCGAGGACGTCCATGCGCTCTCCACGCGCCTCTCGCCCCCCGTGGCAGCCGGCGTGCGCTGGCACCGGCTCGACCTCCTGGAGGGAGGTCCCGCGCTCGAGGAGCTGATGCGCGAGCTGCGCCCCACCCGGCTGGTTCACCTGGCGTGGTACGGGGAGCATCGCCGCTGGGGTGCACCGGAGAACGTGGTGTGGGTTGAGTGCAGCCTGCGTCTGATGCGCGCCTTCGTGCGCCACGGCGGACGCCGCGTGCTGGTGACCGGGACGTGCGCCGAATACGACTGGTCGGCGGCGGAGCAGCCGCTCGGCGAGTATCGCTCGCGAGTGGCGCCCACCACGCTGTATGGCGTAAGCAAGGACGCGCTGCGTCGGGTCGCGCACTCCTATGCCGCATGCGAGGGGATCGAGCTTGCCTGGGGGCGGCCGTTCTTCATGTACGGGCCGCGCGAGCACCCCGCGCGTCTGGTGGCGTCGGTCGTTCGCTCACTGTTGGAGGGCAGGTCTGTGGCCACCAGCAGCGGCGAGCAGTTGCGCGACTTCATGCACGTGGAGGACGTCGCCGGTGCGCTGGTGGCGCTACTCGACAGCCCGGTGGTGGGGGATGTGAACATCGGCTCAGGTGTCGGCGTAACGGTGGCAGAGGTGGTGGACCGGATCGTGCAGCTGGTAGGGCGCCCCGAGCTCATCCGCCGCGGATCGCTGCCCATGCGGCCTGGCGAGCCCCGCCGGCTGGTGGCCGACATCGCGCGGCTGCGCGAGGAGGTGGGCTACCGCCCTCGAATAGAGCTCGCCGACGGCCTTGCCGCGACGGTGAAGTGGTGGGAAGCGCAGGGCGGTTGACGATGACTGCCCCTGCTGGACCCCCCTCCCCGGGCGACGCGTGCTGGCCGCGTTGGCGAAAATCAAAGGTCACTCCAGGCATCCTTGGTTGACCCTGCGCCGGCGGGTGAGAGTCCTCAAGGGAAGACTCGCTCGAGGATCCAACCGCCCAGCCGCGAACCTCGCTCTGCCCCCCAGCGAGCCGGGTCATCGGCGCTCTGGGTGCGCTCCACCACCTCGCTGATGTCGCGATAGTGACCGGGGTCCGGGATCGACTGCCACCACGGCACCTCCCGCCTGATCAGGGTGAGAGCACGGGGCAGCTGCGCGCGCGCACGCGCCGGCAGTATCCTGGCAATGCCGGAGAGCAGCGCGAAGAGCAGGCCGTAGCGCAGCCGCTCCCACCTGGTCATCCCCCGCTCGAGCTCTGCCATCTGCTCCGGGTCGATCGTGCCACGCAGGTGACGGCCCTCATATACATGCAGGATCTGCAACATTCTGTAACGCCTGTAGTTGGGCTTGAGATCCGCGGGCCAGCCGAGCTGCCGGTGGAGCTCTTCGAACGTTCGCAGTGATCCACTGTTCATGTTCGTGCCCGGCAGCAGCCGCGGCTGACCCGGCTTCTCGATCGTGCTTTGCGAGCCCTCCAGGAATGCCTTGCCCTCCACTTCGCGATCGTTGGCGCAGTAGAACCCGTGGGATCGAGCCGAGATCCCGATGACCACCAGCGGGTGCGGCTCCGCCACGATCGAATTGGCGCGCGCGAACAGGTGGTTCATCGCGTAGTAATCCGGGAATGGCGGGCGAAAGAACTCCCCATCGCCGGCCAGCTCCTCGGCGATGCGGCGACTGATGGTGACAAACTGTATGTTCAATCCATAACTGAAGCGGAAGTTGACCGCTTGGCGAACCAGCCGGCGAGCCTCCTTGGCCGGCAGGCGAACCGGCCCGTCGGCGCCGCGCAGAAACGGCGCGTATCCGTATGGTCGAAGCTGTCCCTCAGGCATGCCCGGCGTGACACCTGGATAGGAGTAGAGCAGGGCGCTGTGATAGATCACCTGAGGGTGGCCGAACTCGGCGATCAGTCGCCGCGTCCGTTTGAAGTAGCCATCCAGAAGCGCATCGTCGTCACCGAGCATGAGCACGTAGTCGCCGGTGCTGTGAGCGAGCGCGTTGTTCCAGTTCTCGGTTACCGACAGCAGCTCCGGGGCGCGCACGTAGCGCACGCGGGCCTCCTCCAACGACGCGACGTAACCCTCGACGTCGCCGGTGGAGCAGTTGTCGGAGATCACGATCTCGCAGTCAGGGTCTTCCAGACGCGTGATGCTGGCCACCGCATGGCGCAGCAGATCCAGTCGGTCACGGGTGGGGAGCAGGATTGAGATCTTCAACGAGATTCCCTCACCGTTCAAGCCCGTGCTGGAGGATCGTGTAATGACTTGCTTTGCGCACAGTATTCCCGAGCGGACACTGCCGCACCGTAGTCACTGAATGAGGATGGCGAAGACTCTGGTTTACAGCGTGGCTCTGGTAGGGGAAAAACGGCCACTCAGATGCGCGCAGATGTTTCCAACGAGGCGCCCACCGTATATGCGTACGATCAAGCTGGCATGTCACCCGAGATAGACCCCGGTGCGCACAGCGCCGCTTACCTGAGCGCCGCGGCGGATCTCACGCGCACGATCGACCCGACCCAGATGGATGCCATGGCGGGTGGGATGGCGGAGCTGCGCGAGCGCGGTGGGCGGCTGTTCATCCTCGGCGTGGGAGGCGGCGCCGGCCACGCCTCGCACGCCGTCAGCGACTTTCGCAAGCTCTGCCTGATCGAGAGCTATGCCCCCACCGACAACGTGTCGGAGCTCACGGCGCGCACCAACGACGACGGTTGGGAAACGGCTTTCAGCGATTGGCTGGAGGTCTCTCGCCTCCGCGCGTGTGACGCATTGCTGGTCTTCTCCGTCGGCGGCGGCTCGCGTGAGCTGGGAGTGTCGGTCAACCTCGTCTGCGCGATGGAACTCGCGCGGCGTACCGGCGCGTCGCTCTACGGAGTGACGGGCGCTCCTGGCGGCGTGCTTGCCCAGCTGGCCGATGTGGTAATCCTCCTGGAGCCCCCGCCCGGGTTGCGCACGCCGCTGGTCGAGTCCCTCCAGGCGCTCGTGTGGCACGCTCTGGTGTCTCACCCAGATCTGGCTCGCAAACAGGGCCACTGGGAGTCGCTGGCCGCCGGCGCTCAGGGCACGGGCGATGTGGACGCCCCAGCCGGCAACCATCGGCCGTGAGTGGCCTCCCGGCGGTATTCCTCGATCGCGACGGGGTCCTCAACGAGCTGGTGCGAGACCCCGTCTCCGGCGAGTTGGAGTCGCCGCTGCGCGTGGCCGATGTGCGTCTGCTCGCGGGTGCCCCCGCCGCCGTGAGCCGGCTGGAGCGCGCCGGCTTCGCGCTGGCGTGCGTCTCCAACCAGCCCGCCGCCGCGAAGGGTGTGGCGACGGTCGAGGAGTTGCTCGCCGTGCACGGCCGGGTGCTGGACCTGCTGGCGGCGGCGGGCGTGGCGCTCGGGGCTTCGCGCCTGTGTCTGCACCATCCCCGCGGCGTGGTGAGTGGGCTATCGGGTCAGTGCGCCTGCCGCAAGCCCGCTCCGGGCATGCTGCTGGATGCGGCCGCCGCACTGGGTGCCGAGGTGGAGGCTTCGTGGATGGTGGGAGACACAGACGCAGATGTCGGCGCCGGTCGTGCGGCCGGCTGCCGCACCGTGCTGATCGAGCATGCGGCCAGCAAACACAAGCGCTCGAGCGGCATTCAACCGGATCTGCGCAGCGCCGATCTCGCCGGCGGGGTGGACCTCATTCTCCGCGCGCAGTTGGAGACGATTTCGCGGATGTGAGCCTCGTATGGTGATTCGCAGGGTGACTCACCGATGCTCGACCGTATCTCCACTCGCATCTTCGCCGACGGCGCCGACCTCGACACCATCCTTGCGCTCGCAGAGGATCCACGCATCGAGGGGTTCACGACCAACCCTACGCTGATGCGCAAGGCCGGTTTGACTCGCTACGCCGAGTTTGCCCACCGTCTGCTCGAGCGGGTCACCGAGCATCCCATCTCTTTTGAGGTGTTCGCCGACGACCCGCCGGAGATATCCCGCCAGGCGCGGCTGATCGCCTTATGGGGTGAGAACGTATATGTCAAGGTCCCGGTCACCACGACCCGGGGTGAGCCGCTCGCCGCGCTCGCGCGGGAGCTCTCCGAGGACGGGATCAAGGTCAACGTGACCGCGCTGTTCACCACGGCTCAGGTGGAATTGATCGCCGCGGCGGTGGAGCACGGCGCGTCCTCCTACATCTCGGTCTTCGCCGGGCGCATCGCGGATGCCGGGGTCGATCCGATGCCGATCATGGCACGCTCGGTGCAGATCATGGAACGGGCTCCCCGCTCGGAGTTGATCTGGGCCTCGCCTCGCGAGATCCTCAACCTGGTGCAGGCCGACCAGGTGGGGTGTCACATCATCACCATCACCCACGACCTGCTGGCGAAGCTCGACGGCCTGGGCAAGAGCCTGGAGCAGTACTCGTTGGAGACCGTCCGCATGTTCCACCGCGACGCGCTCGCCGCGGGCTTCACGCTCTGATGGTGCGTCCCGGGATTTGCGGCAGGCGCCGCCAGCAGATGCAGCTCCCGCTCCGAGCTGTCCAACCCGCTCGGGCGAATCTGCGGGAGAGTACCGCGTGAGGCGGGTGTGCATCACCGGCGGTGCCGGGTTCATCGGCAGCAACCTCGCCCAACGGTTGAGCGCAGAGGGGATCGAGGTGACGATTCTCGATGACTTCCGGACGGGGCGGCGGGAGTTCGTGATCGATTCCATCGAGCGCGGAGACGTGCGGCTCGTCGAGGGCGACGTGCTCGATATGGCCGCGCTCGAGGATGCGGTGGAGGGCTGCGATTGGGTCTTTCACATGCAGGCCAACGCCGACGTTCGCGGGGGCCCCAACCATCCACGGCGGGATGTTGAGCAGAACGTGCTCGCGACCTCCAACGTCCTGGAGGCGATGCGCGCCCGCGGCGTGCGGCGGATCGTGTTCACCTCCACCGGCTCGGTTTACGGAGAGCCGGAGGTGTTCCCCACACCCGAGAACGTCGCCTTCCCGATCCAGACCTCCCTCTACGGCGCCTCCAAGCTGGCCGCCGAGGGGTTGATTGAGGCGTACGCCAGCAGCTACGGCTTCACCGGCGTGATCTTCCGGCTGGTGTCGATTCTCGGCGAGCGCTACACCCACGGTCACCTGTTCGACTTCTACTGCGCACTGCGGTTCGACCCGACCCACCTCTTGGTGCTGGGGGACGGGTGCCAGGAGAAGTCATATCTGTACGTGCAGGATTGCCTCAGCGCGATCCTGACTGCGGTCGAGCGCCACCGCGACGAGCCCGGGGCGCACGTCTACAACCTCGGCACAGACGAAACCCTGCGCGTGGAGGACTCGGTTGGCATCGTCGCTCGGCACCTCTCGCTTGCACCACGAATCGAGTACGCCGGCGGGCGTCGCGGATGGGTTGGCGACAGCCCGCTGATCCATCTGGACACGACCCGCATCCGGGCGCTCGGGTGGCGGCCACGGCTGACGATCGAGCAGGCCGCGCTGCTCACGCTCGAGTGGTTTGACGCCAACGAGTACGTATGGGAGCGAGCTGGCGGCGGGGAGCGGGTGGCATGAGCATGATCTTCAGTCGCGCGCCGTTGCGGGTCTCGCTCGGCGGCGGCGGCACCGATCTGCCCTCCTACTACCGCGAGCATGGCGGCTTCCTCGTCTCCGGGGCGATCGACAAGTACGTGTACATGCTCGCCCACACCGTCTTCCAGCGCCGCTACCGGATGAAGTACTCCGAGCTCGAGGAGGTCGACGAGATCTGCCAGATCCGCCACCCGATCCTCCGCGAAGGCCTGCAACGCCACTGGTGCGGTTCTCCGCTGGAGATCGCCTCGGTGGCCGACGTGCCGGCCGGCACGGGGATGGGCTCCTCGGGCGCCTACACCGTCTGCCTGCTGAAGGGCCTTGTGAGGGCGCGTCACAGTTCGATCAGCCCTGTGGATCTGGCGGAGGCGGCGTGCGAGATCGAGATTGACGTGCTCGGCGAGCCTGTGGGCAAGCAGGATCCCTACGTGGCCGCCCATGGCGGGATCTGCGCCTACACCTTCCACCCCGATGGCAGGGTCGAGGTGGAGCCGCTGGAGCTGGAGCTCGATGTGCTCAGGCGGCTGCGCGACCAGCTGCTGCTGTTCTACACCGGGAAGGCGCGCTCGGCCTCCCGCATCCTGGCCGACCAGGACGCTCGCTCCAAGGCCGGCGAGGACCCGATGATCGAGAACCTGCACCGCACCAAGGAGCTCGGGCGCCGCATCCATCGGCTGCTCGAGCAGGGCGAGCTCGAGGGGTATGCGGAGCTCATGCACGAGCACTGGATGCACAAGCGTGAGCGCTCCCCAGGAATGACCAGCGCACGCGTAGATCACCTCTACGAGGAGGCTCGGCGAAGCGGGGTGATCGGCGGCAAGCTGGTGGGCGCGGGTGGTGGGGGCTTCCTGCTGGTGTACAGCCGCCGGCCGGAGGACACGCGGCGGGCGATGGCCGTGGCGAAGGCGCCCGAACTGGCCTTCGATTTCGAGTTCGGCGGCGCCCACGCGAGCGAGTACACGTGAGGGCCTCTCTGTCACTTCGTCTCACACGGCTCGCATCGGGTGGGCTCCCGTCACTGCCGCTCATACAGCGCCGGATGGAGTGGCGCACATGAGCCTGCTACGTGTTGCGATCGTGGGCTGCGGGCTGATCGGCACCAAGCGGGCAGCCGCCCTGGTGGCGGCCGGCGATGAGCTGATCGCCTGCCACGACGTCGACGCGCACGCGACCCACCGGCTGGCGGAGAGGTATCGCTGCAGAGCGTGCGCCACGTTGGAGGAGCTGCTGGGGTCCCAACCGCAGGTCGTGATCGTGGCCACCGTCCACGACCGCTTGGCGGAGATCGCAGAGCGGGCGCTGGCGTCGGGAGCCCACGTGCTGGTGGAGAAGCCGGCCGGGCTCTCCACCGACCAGATCGATCGCCTGATCGAGTGCGGGCGCATCAGCGGCCGCTTGGTGAAGGTGGGGTTCAATCACCGCTTTCACGAGGGGATCGCCCGTGCTGCCGAAGAGGTTCACTCCGGCCGCCACGGGGAGCTGATGCATCTGCGCGCGCGCTACGGGCACGGCGGGCGCCCCGGCTACGAGCACGAGTGGCGTGCCGACCCCGCGCGCGCCGGTGGCGGCGAGCTGGTCGACCAGGGGATGCACCTGCTCGATCTCAGCCACTGGCTGGCTGGTCCGCTGCCGCTGCATGCTGCGCTCCTGCGCACACAGTTCTGGGACGTCCCGGTCGAGGACAATGCGGCGCTGATCCTGGGCGAGGTTCCCCTCCGTCGGGGGCTGTGGGCGCTGTTGCACGTGAGCTGGACGGAGTGGAAGAACCTCTTCTCGCTGGAGGTCTACTGCCGCCGGGCCAAGCTGCAGGTCGATGGGCTGGCCGGCTCCTACGGCCCGCAGCGACTGCGGATCTATCGCATGCGCCCCGAGCTGGGACCGCCGGATGTCGAGCTGCTCGACTATCCCGAGGACGATCGCTCGTGGCGGGCCGAGTGGGAGCACTTTGCCGCGGCGATCGCGGCCGGCGACGGAGGGAAGCTGCTGGGCGACCTGGATGACGCCCGCTACGTATGGAGCCAGGTGGAGGCGGCCTACGCCGCGAGTGCTCCCGCGCCGCTCGCCGATCCGGGGATGGTTGGAGGGGCTTGTGGGTGAGGTACGGCGCTCGGCGGGAGGCACAGAAGGCGCTGGCTGGTCGTCGGTCGATGGCGCCGGGGCCTCAGTCGATGGCGTTCAAGGCTCGACGGGCACCGCCGAGCTCCCGGGAGGCGAACTGGCCGGTCGCACCGCGCTGATCACCGGCGCCACGCGCGGCTTGGGATTGGAGATCGCGCGCGCATACCTGGAGGCCGGCGCGGCTGGCATCTGCATCTGCGGGCGCCACCCAGCTGAGCTCGCCGGCGCCCACGCCGAGTTGTCCGAGCTGGCGGCGCCAGGGCAGCAGGTGCTGGCGATCGCCGCCGACGTCGCCGCGCCGCGGGACGTGCAACGTCTGGTCGACGGTGCCCTCGACGGCCTCGGCGAGCTGACGATCCTGGTGTCCAACGCCGGCGTGCAGGGGCCGGTGGCGCCGCTGGAGCGCTGTGACTGGGCCCAGTGGGCGCGCACCGTCGAAATCAACCTGTTCGGCTCGGTGCTGGCCGCCCGTGCGGTGGTGCCGCATTTCCGGCGGCGTGGTTACGGCAAGATCGTGCAGCTCTCCGGCGGCGGTGCCACCGCGCCGATGCCGGGCCTGAGCGCCTACGCCGCCTCCAAGGCGGCGGCAGTGCGCTTCGCTGAGACGCTTGCCCACGAGCTGCGCGGCGCGGGCGTGGACGTCAATGCCCTTGCCCCCGGAGCGCTCAACACGCGCATGCTGGACGAGCTGCTCGCCGCCGGCCCGCAGGCGCTTGGGGAGGAGCGCTACCAGAGGGCGATCGAACAGCGGCGCTCCGGCGGGGTCACGCCGCGCCGCGGCGCCGAGCTGGCGGTCTTCCTCGGATCGCCCGCCAGCGACGGCATCACCGGCAGGCTGATCAGCGCCGTGTGGGATCCGTGGCCGCAGCTGCCCGTGCACCGAGCCGACCTCCTCTCCGACGTGTACACGTTGCGACGCATAGTGCCCGGCGACCGCGGTCTGGATTGGGGGGGTGTGTGATGTCCAACCCGCCGATCGCGGCGTCGCGTGGGGAGATGTGTGAGCCACCTCCCTCGGCCGGCTCACGGCCCGCGGGCACACCCGAGGAGCGCCGCCGCTTTGCGTTGTGCGCTCCCTCGGGGAAGGGGGTGCCCGCATTCGAGCGTGGCTGGCTTCGCCCGGACGGGGGGCGCGACGCATACCTGTCCTACGCGGGCGACGACCACGCGGTCAACTGGTCGGAGGAGCTCGAGCGGCTGTACGTCGATCACAGCCGCGAGCACTTCATCGATGTATGGACCCGCCGCGCGATCCTCGAACGGGTCGGCACACTGCCGGCGGATGCCGTGATCGCGGATCTGGGTTGTTCGAGCGGCCATCTGCTCAGCGATCTGCGGCGGGCTCGGCCGGGCGCTCAGCTGATCGGGGTCGATCTGATCAGCTCGGGGTTGTGCAGCGCGCATCGCAGCACCCCGGACGCCTACCTGCTGCAGGCCGACGTGTGCGACCTGCCACTCGGGGACGCCAGCGTGGATGCGGCGGTGAGCGCCAATCTGCTCGAGCACGTACCGGACGATGTGCGCGCGCTGGCCGAGCTGGCCCGCGTGCTAGCACCGGGAGCACGGGCTGTGCTGGTGGTGCCCGCCGGCCCGGGCACCTACGACTACTACGACCGCTTTCTCGGACATGTGCGGCGCTATGGGCGCGGAGAGCTCGCCGCAAAGGCGCGCCAGGCCGGCCTTGAGGTAATCCAGGACGCCCACCTCGGCAGCATCCTGTTCCCTCTCTTCTGGCTGGTGAAGCAGCGCAACAGGCGACTGCGTCCACACCTCGACGGCCACGCCCTCGAAGCTCAGGTGGGCCGCGACATCGCCGGCACGCGCGACTCGCGGATCGGTCACCTGACATGCGTGCTGGAGCGCGAGCTTCTACGCCGCGGGGTGTCCCTGCCCTTTGGCGTGCGCAGCCTCACCGTGGTGCGTCGCTGCAGCGACGCACGAGCACCCTGGGGCGATGATGCATGAGCAGGCCGAGGCGACGATGAACCAGCACCCAGGGGCGACGATGAGCCAGCGCGCTGGGGCAAGGACGCGTGAGCACGCCGGGGCGACGATGCACCAGCACGCTGAGCGCGGGCGCAGTTTGAGCGTCGTCATCCCGACGTTCAACGAGGAAGACAACATCGAGCGGGTTTACGCTCGCCTGCGGAAGGTTCTCGATGGGCTGGATCTGGATTGGTGGGAGTTGGTGTTCAGCCTCGATCCCTGCAGCGACCGCACCGAGCAGCTGATCATGGCTCTGCGCGCACGCGACCGGCGCGTGAAGATGCTGCGTCTTTCCCGGCGGTATGGGCAGCCGATGGCCACGCTCGCCGGGCTGGAGGCGGCCGGCGGCGATGCGGTGGTGGTGATCGACTGCGATCTCCAGGACCCCCCCGAGCTGATCCCCAAGCTCGTCGAACGTTGGCGCGAGGGCTGGGACGTTGTGTGTGCGCAGCGGCGCACCCGCGCCGGCGAGACCCTACCCAAGCGCGTCGTCGCTGCCGTCGGCTACCGCATGATTGCCCGGATCGGCGAAGTCGAGATCCCCCCCAACACCGGCGACTTCCGACTGCTCAGCCGGCGGGTGGTCGAGAGCGTGCTGGCACTCGACGAGCATCACGGCTTTCTGCGAGGTCTGGTCGCGCTGGTGGGCTTCCCGCAGACCTGCGTGCCATACGACCGGGCTGCCCGGGCGGCGGGAGCAAGCAAGTACAACCGCTTTCTCGGCTCCGTCGGGATCGGCCTCAACGGGGTGATCGGCTTCTCGCGCTATCCGCTGCAGCTGATCTCATTGATGGGGATATCGCTTTCGGGGCTTGCCTTTCTGCTGGCGCTCCTGTATCTGGTGCTTAAGCTGCTCGGCGCGAGCTTCCCGGTCGGCAATCCCACGATCGTGATCGTGGTTGGCTTCTTCAGTGGCATTCAGCTGCTTTCGCTTGGGGTGATCGGCGAGTACGTGGGGCGCACCTACGATGAGTCCCGGCGCCGGCCCAAGTACCTGGTGGAGTACCGCAACGGCTGGGAGGAGGAGCTCTGAGCAGCGTCCCTCCGCCGGTATGCATCCTCGCCGGTGGCCTCGGCACTCGCCTGGGCGAGCGGGTGCGGGCGCGGCCCAAGCCGCTGATCGAGGTGGCGGGCGAGCCGTTTCTGTTTCACCAGCTGCGGTTGCTCGCTGCCCATCGCGTACGCGAGGTCGTGCTGTGCGTGGGCTACCACGGCGATCTGATCGTAAAGACCGTGGGAGAAAGGCGCTTTGGTTTGCGCATCTCCTACAGCTTCGATGGACCCGAGCCGGCCGGTACGCTCGGTGCGATCAGGCGGGCCCGGGCTCTGCTGGGCGAGCGCTTCCTCGTGCTGTATGGGGACACCTACCTGCGTCTGGACTATGCGGCGGCCGCAGCCGCATGGTGCGCCAGCGCGCTGCCGTCGATGATGTGCGTCCTGTGCAATGACGGGCGCTGGGAGGCATCCAACGCCGTGTACGGGGCGGGGCGAGTGCTGGCCTACGACAAGCGCTCGCCGCCGGCGCACGCACGCTGGATCGATTACGGCCTCAGCGGTCTCACGGGGGTGGCGCTCGACATGGCTCCTCCCGACACGCACGATCTGGCTGACCTGTTTCACCGTCTGGCCGATGCGGGGCTGCTGCACGGGGTCGAGGCCCACGCGCGATTCTACGAGATCGGGACACCGGCGGCGCTGGCGGAAACCGATGCGTTCCTGCGGGTGAACGGGCGCCCGCTCAAACCCGCGTGGCGGTGAAGAGGTGGGGTCGCGCGGGCGTCAGAGCCACCGGCCAGCGCACTCCGAACTGGAGAATCCACCGTCCCACGGCGATCGGCTCGGTGCGCACATTGCCAAATCGATCGCCAATCGCGCGCGCGATGATCGCGCCGGGGAACTGCAACGTCGCCGGGTGGCTCACCAGTGGCGTGCGCGCGAGACCACGCAGCGCTCCGAACAGGCGGCGCTCGATTGCAAACGCACGCGCGGATACGCACGACTCGACGACCACGAGCCGACCGCCGGGCTCGAGCACCCGGTGCGCTTCGGCAAGTGCCCGCCGGATGTTGGCGAGCGTGGAGCTCGTGTCGGCGCCCACCAGATGGTGCAGCAGGAACACCTCGAGCACCATGTCGTAGGCTTCGTCCCGCTCGTCCAGCGCCAGCGCGTCGCCGCGACGAAGCGTGATGTGATCGGCGAGGTGTGGCGGCGTGCCGTCGAGAAACAGGTCGACGCCAACCAGGCGCTCGACCAGTCGGGTGTCGTAATCGAAGACGCCGCCGTTGCCGACGTCGAGCAGATACCGTGCCCCGGCGATCTCGCGATCGATCGCGCGGCGCACGTTGCGGTAGGTGTCGAGCGTGCCGACGCGTCCCGCGTAACGCTCGTTGTCGTGAAAAAACCCTGCGTTCTTGGCGGCGTTTGCGAGATCCTGTCCTGGCATGGTCGTCCTTTAGGAGGCAGGGTTGGGCAGATTGATCACTGAGCTGCCGGCCAACCGTCGCTGGCTTACTCGTTCGAGCAGCAGATCGGCCCCGAGGCCGATCCACAGCAGGTAGGCAAACAGCGAAGGCAGCATGTACCTGAATTCAAGATAGAAGGGTAGGTAGGGAATGATGACGAACAGGACGATCGCGATCAGCACCAGGTGCTCGCGACGCCAGCGACGCCAGGTCAGCACAAGTGAGAGCATCGCCAGCAGGAAGGTCATCGGCGAGACCGCCATCTGGAGCAGGTCGAACGGGCGATGCAGGATGTACGACAGGAGGCCGTGACCATAGGTGGCCGGCGAAAGCGTCCCACCATGCATCCACGAGAGGCCACGCGACCACACGGTCGCCAGCAGCACGCGGCGGGCGACCAGCTCGATATAGAACACCGGGTGTTGCTTGATCGCCCGCTCCGCCCAGCGCGTGAGGATCGCATCGAATGCCGGGGAGTCGTAGTGAATGTGCGGATAGACGCGCTCGACCTGATGGTAGGTTCCTTCATCGCTCAAGTGAGCGCCGAAGTTGTTGGGCAATTCGCCCAGGCCCTCCCAAAGCACCTGTCCACCGCCGGAGCGCACGGGGTAAAATCCGTGAAAGTCCTCGTAGTTGCGGATCGTCCAGGGAATCAGCACGACGAAAGCGACGGCCGAGATGGTGAGGCCGCGGCGCAGGGCTTCGCACCAGCCGGTCATTGGGATCGTCGCGAGCGCCAGCACCGCCGGCAGAATCAGGACCGCCGGGCGGAAAAAGCTTCCGATGCCGGCGGTCGCACCGCACAGGATCAGCCAGCGCCAGCGGTGGCTGGAGTGGATGGCCTCGAGATAGATCGCGACGATCGCGATTGTGAAATCGACCGCCCAGCCATCCGGGGTGGGGCTGCTCACCTGCCAGGCGAGGGGCGGGTAGATCGCATAGAGGCCCGCCGCGAGCAGAGCGGCACGAGGGCGGTTGAACAAGCGCATGGCGATCCGATACACCATCAGTACCACCAGCGAGTCCAGCAGCAATTTCAGGATCTGATCGGGCAGGAAGCGTTCGCTGCCGGTGATCTCCCACAGGGCGGCGAGCACAACCGGTTCTCCCACCGGCTCTCCGATCTCGTTTTCCCACTGTGGGTGGGCATCGGCATACTTCAGCTGGGGGTCGTCCGGCGGTTCGATCATCGGGCCGGTGCTGTTCAGTGTGAATCCGAAATCAACCGCGCTGCGATTGATCTGAAACCAGTGTCCGTCGTGCACGATGTCGTGCGCCATCCCGCCATACAGCCATGGCCGGTAGTTGGGATGCAGGTCTGAGGCTACATATGCCGCGCGTACTCCAAGCGCAAGCATGAAGATGGCAAGTAGCGCGAGGCGGGTACGCGACATCTGAGCGGGGACCTACCGCGCTCGCGCTTTGCAAACTGTGTGTGGGCCGGGCAAAGTGCGCTCAGGGTACAGACTGTCAGGAGATGCCTGGCACGAATTTGGTGGTGCTGTCCCAGCGCGCCCGTAAACCGGCGAATCGTGGCGCGAAAATCGTTTCTCTCTGAGAAGTGCGGTCGCGATGGAGCTCGACGGCCCGTACGAGCGCCTCGCGGATAAATCGTTTCTCTCTGAGCAGTGCGGTCGCGGTGGAGCTCGACGACCTGGACGGGCGCCTCGCGGATATCGGCCTCGACGACGGCACGCTGCGGCTGCGATGAAGCTCCTACGATGCAGTGGTGCTCCACCACCGCGACCGCGCACGCGAGTGAGACTGCGTCTCTACCACCATCCCGACGGTGCGCGGGTCGCCTACCGTGAGCTCGGCGCCGGACCCCCGCTCGCGCTGCTGCACTCCGCGATGCTCTCCCACATGGAGTGGGAGCCGGTGGCGCGTCGCCTGTCCGAACGCTTCCGCGTCGTACTGCCCGACCTGCCGCTGCACGGCGACTCCGAGGACCGGCCGCGTCACCCCTACACGATCGACTGGTATGCCGAGGTGTTGTGCGGCTTCGCCGCAGACGTGCTGGGCCCGCGGCCGCTGATCGCCGGACACGACATCGGCGCGGAGATCCTGCTGCGCGCCGTCGAAAGCGGGGGGCTGCACCCCGCGCGTGTGGTGCTGATGCCCAACCGCCTGCACCGCTCCGAAGAGCACGCCCGGCTGCGCGCCGCCTGGCGGATCGCCGCGCGCACCGGCTCTCTCCCGGGCGCCGACCGTGTGCTCACGCACGCTGCGCCGCTCGTGCTCTCTCCCTCGTTGGGGCTGCGACTCTCAGCGCGCGGCGAGCCGGCGGCGCGCGACCTCGTGCGCCACGCCTTCGCCGACGTCCCCGGCAACCCCAGCCTCGCGCGCTCGTGGGCTAAGTTTGCGCGCCGCTGGCCGCGCGGGTCACAGACACAACTGCTGGAACTCTACCCGCGCCTGGAGATGCCGGTGCTGCTGCTGTGGGCCGACAGCGACCGCCTGTACCCACTCGCCGGCGCCGAAGAGACGCTGGAGCTGCTGCCCAACGCGCAGTTGCGCGTGCTGCCCGGGACAGGCTTCCTGATTGCCTACGACGATCCGGTGGGCGTCGCGCGGGAGCTGGTGGCGTTTTGTGGATAGGGTCCCGCAAGAGCGTCGATTCAAGGAGACCCAATGGCAGACCAACAGTTGTGGGGCGGGGAGACCGCCAAGGCCGTCGAGAACTTCCCAATCTCGGGAGAGACGGTGCCGGTGGCGGTGGTGCATTGGCTGGCGCGGATCAAGGGCGCCGCGGCCGCGGTCAACGGCGAGCTGGGGCTGCTGCCCAAGCGCGCGGCGACGCGGATCGAGAAGGCGGCGACGGAGATCGCGGCCGGCAAGCACGACGCGCAGTTCCCGATCGACGTCTTTCAGACCGGGTCGGGTACCTCCACCAACACGAACGCCAACGAGGTGATCGCGCGCCTCGCGGGCGAGTCCACGCACCCCAACGACCATGTGAACATGGGTCAGTCCTCCAATGACGTGTTCCCCTCGGCGGTACATCTGGCGGCGCTGGACGTCGCCCAGAACGAGCTGCTGCCGGCGCTCAAACAGCTGGAGCGCTCGTTTGCGAAAAAGGCGAAAAGCTTCGAGAACGTCGTCAAGGCCGGCCGCACCCACCTTATGGACGCCGTCCCCGTCACGCTCGGGCAGGAGTTTGCCGGCTACGCCGCGCAGATGCGCCTCGGCCAGGAGCGAGTGCAGTCGGCGCTCGTGCACGTCGGGCAGATCCCGCTCGGGGGCACCGCGACGGGCACCGGCCTGAACACGCACGCGCGTTTCGCGGAGAAGGTGCGCGCGCGCTTGAAGAAGGACTCCGGCCTCAAGCAGATCGCCCCGCCGGCCGACCCGTTCGAGGCACAGGCCAACCGCGACGCGCTGGTGGAGCTGTCGGGCGCGCTGAAGGTGGTGGCGGTGTCGCTGACGAAGATCGCGGGCGACCTCGCGCTGATGGGCTCCGGGCCGCGCGCCGGCATCGGCGAGATCTTCCTGCCGGAGCTGCAGAAGGGCTCCTCGATCATGCCGGGCAAGGTCAACCCCGTGCTCCCGGAGGTCGTACTGCAGGTCTCCGCCCAGGTGATCGGCAACGACACCGCGATCACCGTCGGCGGCATGCAGGGCCAGTTCGAGCTCAACGTGCGCATCCCGCTGATCGCGCGCAACCTGCTGCAGTCGCTGCGCCTGCTGTCGGCGACCACGCGCGTGTTCGCCGAGAAGTGCGTGGACGGCATTCAGGTGAACAAGGTTGGCGTCGCGGCCTCCGCCGGCGGAACGCTCGCGGTTGCCACGGCGCTCAACGGCGCGATCGGCTACGACAAGGGCGCTGCGATCGTCAAGAAGGCCACCGACTCGGGGCGGCCGCTGCGCGAGGTGGCGCTCGAGGAGGGCGTCGACGCCAAGCTGTACGACGCCACGATCGACCTGCGCAAGATCGCGCGGGGGAATCGGTAGGGCGCGTCCTGATGCGTGGGGCCAGCTGAGGTGGGGTCAACTGAGGTTTTGCGACTGTACTCAAGAGCTTCCGGCTAACGTAGAGCCGGCAACCACGCAGCCTTCTGACACCCCCGCCAAAGGAGATCGCATGTCCCGCTTCGCCACTGTGAACCTGTTGGACCTCGAGGATTCCGTGGGCGATCGGGCCCCGGGGATCGAGGGCCGCTTCGCCCGCAAACAGCTGGAGTCGCGCGACCTCGGGGTCAGCCTCTTCCGCTACGCGGCGAATATGCGCAGCCCGGTGGCTCACAGCCACCGCGAGCAGGAGGAGGCATACATCATCGTGGCCGGGTCGGGGCGGGTGCTGCTCGACGGCGACACCCAGGAGCTGCGCCAGTGGGACGTGGTGCGCGTGGCGCCGGACGTGGTGCGCGCCTTCCAGGCGGGCCCCGACGGGCTCGACATCCTCGCCGTCGGCGGTCCGCGCCCCGAGGACGGCGATGGCGTGATGGGCGCCGCCAATTGGCCCGACGCGGAGTAGCTGGGCGCGCCGTGGCAGGGTTGGGGGTGGTGGGCAGGCGACTTCCGCAGGTGTTGCTGTGGCGGTCAGGGCCGGCGACCGCTGAGTCGCGGCGACACCCTCACCCCGTCGCGGCTGGCGACCCTGCGGGGTGCTCCTGAGCCCAGCGCGCGATCCCGCCTGAGCCGGTGACGACCTCGCCGTCGTCAAGCACGAGGATCGGCACCGCGCGCTGGCCGCTGAGACGCTCGACCTCGGCGCGGTCGCTGGCCCGGGAGGGCAAGGTCCAGAGCTTGAAGGTGCCGCCCTTGACCTGCTCGATCTTGTAGGCGTGGCCCGCGTCATCGAGCGCCTTCGCCGCGCGGCCGCAGGGATGGGCGATTGGCGCCGGCAGGCCGCCGAAGGAGGTGCCGGAGGGGCAGACGTAGAGGACCATGATCCAATCCTACCCTAGCGAGCGCGCCACCCGATAGCCAAGGCCGTCACACCAATAGCCGATAGACCAAAAATAGTTCCGACCTATGGTATTTATCCCAGGAATTTGCTACTGTGCTTCCGAGGCAAGCGGATGCAGGATGCAGACGATCAGCCCACTGATGCGGATGCGCCAGACGGTGCCCTCGGAGAGCGGCAGGGCGGCGTCGAGGGCGTTGTGCTGCTTGCCGCGGATCAGATGGTCTCCGACCAGGACCAGAGCGCTTCCGACGCCGACCAGATGTCCTCGGACCGTGACCAGGCCGCTTCCGAGCGCGATCAGTCGGCCTCCGACCGCGACCGGGTCGCCTCCGAGGAGGACCAGGCCGCCAGCGATCATGAAACGGCGGAAGGGGCCGATCAACGGGTGCGTGACGTGGGGACCGTGCACCGCGCACACGCGGCGCATGACCGCAGCCAGGCGGCGGACGATCGCACCAGGGCCGCGAACGATCGCAGGCGAGCCTCCGAAGAACGTGCTCGCTCCGCTCGCGACCGCGTGCTGGCGGCGCGAGATCGCGCCCAGGCCGCGCTTGATCGTGAGGCGTCGGAGATCGACGAGTTGACCCGTGTCCGGCGACGGGGCCCCGGCATGAAGCAGCTCCAGCACGAGATCGACCGTGCGCGCCGCAACTCCGAAGCGCTGGCGGTCACCTTCATCGATGTGGACGACCTGAAGGCGGTCAACGACAGCGAAGGCCACCTCGCCGGGGACTCGCTGCTCGTGGCCGTCGCCGACTCGCTGCGGAGCTGTCTGCGCTCCTACGACCTGATCATGCGCTACGGCGGCGATGAGTTCATGTGTGCGCTGCCGGACGCAGATACCGACGACGTCCGCCGGCGCTTTGCCGACGTGTCCAGTGCTCTGCGGGAGGGGCCGACGAAAGGCTCGATCACGGTCGGCTTCGCGGAGCTCGGCGAGGAGGACACGGCCGAAGACCTCATCCGCCGCGCAGACGACGACCTGCTCGATTGCCGCAGGCGCGCCGGGCGGTCGCGGTGACGCCTTGCTTCACACCGCCGGCAGTGCCTTGAGCAGCCGCGCCGGGAGGCCGCGGTGACGCTTTGCTTCACACCGCCGGTAGTGCCTTGAACAGCCGCGCCACAGCGTGCTCGGCGGGCTTGGGCTGACCGGCGTAAGTGAACAGGCCCTTGCCGAGAATCCCTTCGATCAGCTTGATGTGGCGATCCTCGGCGAGTACCGAGCCGCCGTAGTAGGTGGGGTTGAGGGCGAAGTCGCGCAGGACCCAGACGAGCATCCCGCTGAGCGATGGGTTGGCCTCGTAGAGGCGGATGTGCTGGGTGAGCACGCGCTTCTGGAAGGCGTAGCTGCCCGGGCGCCCGGGCTTGTCGAGCGGAGTGCCTTCGGCGCCGAACTCGCTGATGAGCTGGACTTTGCCGGTGAATGTGGCGTTCATCGCGGCGAGGCGGCCGTCGATCAGCTTGCGCAGCTTGGCGGGCTTGTCGTGCAGGCCCTCATACCAGCCGGAGTAGTCGGTCTCGGAGACCGCGTCGACGTCGCTGTAGAGGTGGCCGGCGCCGTGGCGCGGGGGGTGCTCGCCCCACACGTCCACCGCCACCATCCGGCCGGGGTCGTAGGCGTGCAGCCACTGCGACATCGCTTCGACGTACTCCGACTGCCCGCCGGGGTGGCCGTTGCCGGCCAGCTCGTTGGTGAGGTTCCAGGCGATGATCGAAGGGTGCAGCTGCGCGGATTGCACCGTCGTGCGCACGTCTTCGCGTGCCCGTTCGGCCAGCTGCGGCGTGATGCCGGTCCAGTCGCCGGAGGGGTCGACGGGGCCGACGCCCTGCCACACGAGGATCCCGGCGGCGTCGAGGCGTTCGAGCATGGATGCGGGCAGCGGGTGCTGGGTGCGGGCGGCGTTGGCGCCGATCGCCCCCAGCTCCTGGACGAGCGTGTCCTCTTCGGCGGCGCCAAGCGCGTCGCCGTGGCCGGGCGCTTCGAACTGGATCGAGGCGCCGTGCAGCTCCAAAGGCTGCCCGTTGAGGTACATCTTGCCCCCGCCCCAGGTGAGCTGGCGCAGGCCGACATGCGCGGAGTAGCTGCTCTCGCCCGGGATGTCGAGCGTCAGTTCGTAGAGGTTGGGGCTGCCCGGCGCCCACAGCGCCGGCGCGGGCACCGTCACGGTGGCGGTCATCGTCACCGCCTGTTCGGTGCCGACGAGTTGCGGGGTGAAGGTCACGGGGATCGCCTGCCCAGTGCGGCTGAGGGTGCCTTCGGGCGCGAGCATGCGTGCGGGCCCGTTGTTGCGCACCACGACGCCCAGCTGCACGGTGGCCTGGGTTGGAGTCGAGCCCACCCCACCCGCGTCGGGCGTGAGCGTCGTTTGGATGGTGGGATCGGAGAGCTCGCTGGCGGTGAGCTCGCGCATGCTGACCGCGCCGTCGAGGCCGCCGAAGTTGAACCACGCGCGGTTGAAGCCTTCGTCGGTTTGCAGCAGCGGGTCGCGCCAATCCACCCGCACCACCAGCGTGTGCGTGCCGGCGGACAGCGCGTCGCGGAATTCGAAGGGCAGGTAGAAGCCGGCGTGGGAGCCGAGTGAGTGGCCGTCGACCCACACTTCGACGAGGTAGTTGGCGGACGCGAATTCGAGCGCGTAGGTGCCTGTCGAAGGCGCGGTGAGCGTCGTGCGGTACCACGCGACGGAGCCTTCGAAGTCGGGGACCGCTCGCCTGCCTTTGATCGGAGCGGGGTTGACCACGTCGGGGACGCTCACCGACGCGCCTCCGAAGTCGCCGGTGGGCCATCCCCGCAGTTGCCCAACGTCTTCGGGGTCGCGGCGCAGCGTCCAGTCAGCGAGCGCCACACGGCCGCCGGGGCCTTCTCCGAGTTCGACTTGACTGGCGCGCCCGTTGGGGTCGTTGCCTCGGTCCTGGCTGGCGCGGCCGTGCGGGCCGTCGAGGCCGGCGCTGCTGGTAGGTGCGGCGATCGCCAGCGCCAGCAGCGCGGCGAGGCCTGCGATCGCTCTCTTGCCGGAGACGCCTTCGGACACGCGCGTCCATTGTGACGGGGTCGCTCGCACGATCCGTAGGTTAGGTTGCGAGATGTGCCTCCAGCATTCCCTCCAACAAGAGCCGCGCCCCATCCTTGGAGAGTGGTTCGTTGAGGTTGCCGCACTTGGGCGATTGCACGCACGAGGGGCAGCCCGACCGGCAGGGGCACTCGGAGATCAGGCGGTGGGCGTCGCGGCAGAGCTCATCGAAGCGCAGGAAGGCGGCCCGCGTGAGCCCAACGCCGCCGGGGTGGCCGTCGTAGATGAAGATCGTCGGCAGCCCAGTTTGGGGGTGCAGATTTGTGGAGAGCCCGCCGATGTCCCAGCGGTCGCACATCGCGATCAGCGGCAGCACCGCGATCTGGGCGTGCTCGGCGGCGTGCAGGGCACCCAACACCGTCTCCTGCGCCGCCTCGTCGTCATCGATCATCGCTCCGCTCTCGGGCACGCAGGCGGCGAGCGCATCGGGGTCGAGCTCGAACCACAGCGACTGCGTGGAGAAGGACGTTTCGGGCAGATCGAGCGGTACGAGGTCGATCTGGGCATGATCGAGCAGGCGGCGGCGCTGGTAGGCGAGCACGGTGTCGGTGACCGAGACCTCGCCGAAGGAGAGCGAGACCCCGAGCGCGTCGCGGCGGTCGAGCACGC
>JBEKYV010000030.1:0-14685 GCA_049510515.1 Solirubrobacteraceae bacterium
GTGTCGCGCACGAGCTCGACCGCCTCGCGCAGTCGCGCGGGGGAGCGTCCCTCGGCGTCGCGCTCCAGCTCGGGGGGGCGGTCGAGTGCATACACCAGCTCGCCGGCGCCCTCCGCCACGCACCACAGGTCCCGCAGCCACAGCTGGGCGAGGCGCAGGGCGAGGTCAAGCGCGCTGCCGCGCACGCGGCGCTCGGCGCGGCGCTGGGCATCGACGGCTTCGCGCTGGTGGCGTTTGCGCTCCTTCGCGGGCAGCAGCTCCAGCTCGCCCGCCACGCGCGCCATCAGCTCCTCGCCGGCGCTGGTCCCGGCGTCGCGGGCGGCCTGCAGCAGCTCCAGCCACGGACGCGCGGCGGTATCGCCGCTCACCGCGCCGCGCACGAATGCCTCCACGCGCTCGCGCAGGCGGGTGCCCCACTCGCCCGCCAGTCGGCTGGCGAGTCGCGCGTCGCCGAGCCCGAGGCGCGCGCAGGCCGCGAGGGTGACGTCCGCGGTTGAGGGCTCGCCGCCGGCTCCAACCAGCCGCTCCTCGATGCGCGCGGGCGACAGCGGGTCGAAGCGCACCGGCTGGCAGCGCGACGCGATCGTGGGGAGCAGCTCGCGGGGAGTGGGGGCGAGCAGGATGAAGTGCGCGAACGGAGCGGGCTCCTCGAGCGTCTTCAACAGGCGGTTGGCGGCCTGGTCGTTGAGCGTATGCGCATCCTCCAGCACGAACACCCGCCGGCGTGACTCGAACGGCGTGCGGGCCGCTGCCGCGACGACCGCCTGATCGATGTCCCCCACCAGCATTTCCCCCGCCCCGCTGGGCATCACCCACGTCAGGTCCGGGTGCGCGCCGCGCGCCACGCGCCCACGCACCTCATCGGGGGCGGGCGACCCCGCCGCGAGCAGTGCCGCCGCGAATGCGCGCGCGACCGTGCGCTTGCCGACGCCGGGAGGGCCGTGGAAGAGGTAGGCGTGCGACGGCCGCTGTAGAGCTGGCAGGAGAATCGCGCGCGCGTGGGGATGGTCGTCGAGGCCGGGGAGCACGCCGCCCATCGTAGAGGCGCTACCGTCCGGCGATGCCGCCGGGCACGCTGATCACGATCGAGGGGCTGGACGGCGCCGGCAAGACCACGCTCGCCGATGCTCTCGTACGGGAGATCGCCACACGCGGGTTGCGCGTGGAGCTGCTGCGCGAGCCGGGCGGCGTGCAGCTCTCCGAGCGGATCCGTGAGCTCGCGAAGGATCCCGCCCTTACGGTGGGGGCGCGCGCGGAGGCATTGCTGTACGCGGCGGCGCGCGCGCAGCTGGTGCAGGAGCGTCTGCTGCCACTGCTCGAAGAGGGCGCCCTGGTGCTGCTTGATCGCTTCGTGGACTCCTCGCTGGCCTACCAGGGCGCGGGCCGTGAGCTCGGCGTGGATCAGATTCGCGCGATCAACCTCTTCGCCACCGGGAGCCTGCGGCCCGACCGCACGCTGTTGCTGTGCATCTCACCGCGGTCGGGGCGCGCGCGGCAGGATATGCGGGCGGACGATCCCGACAGAATGGAGCTGGAGGGGGAAGAGTTCTTCGCGCGGGTCGACGCGGCCTACAGAGAGCTGGCGCGCGCCGAGCCGCGGCGGATATCGGTGCTCGATGCCGAGTTGCCGCCGGATCGGGTGCTGGGCGAGGCGCTGGCGGCGATCGCGGATCTGCTGTGAGGCGCGCGCTCACACGGCGGCGGCGCCTCTAGCATGGGACCCGTGCTCCAAGGCGCTCCCACCGCTCATGCCCTGCTGCTGACGGCGACGCTCACCACGAAAACCGCCCCCGTCGTGAAAGCCGCATCCACGACGAAGCTCTCCACCGGCGCGCTCGTCGCGGCTGCCGTGGCGGCGCTCTTGATCGTCGTGTGCTTGGTGTGGGCGGCGGCACGCTGGTGGGCATACGAGCCCCGCTGGATGGTGTCGCTGCGCCACTGCGTCGCGGAGGCGAGCTGGCGCCTGTCGGGCACCTGGGAGGAGTTCGCCGACTGGCTCAGATTGGGACGCTGAGACCCGGTCGAGTCGCTTTTCCCTCTAAAATGAAGGGTTCTGCGTTACTCGTTTTTGCCGTCCGACAGCCTGGAGACCATAGCTGGCCCAGGTAACTCAGAGTCGAGTGGCGTCCGCCGAGAGACGCTGGCGCGGAAGGAGCAAGGCTGATGCAGACAACGACCCGCCCCACCACCATCGAGCAGACGACGCCCGGACAGGCGCTGTCGATCGAACGCCTTTTCACGTCCCCCGGGACGCACCCCTTCGAGGCGGTGGAGTGGGAGCTGCGCGACGCGCGCATCGGCCACGGCGACCGCGTGGCGTTCGAGCAGCGCGGGGTGGAGTTCCCCAAGAGCTGGTCGCAGAACGCCACCAACATCGTCGCGCAGAAGTACTTCAGGGGGCAACTCGACACCCCCGCGCGCGAGCACTCGGTCAAGCAGATGATCGGCCGCGTAGCCGGCACGATCGCGACGTGGGGGCGCGAGCGCGGCTACTTCGCAACCGACGCCGACGGCGAGGCCTTCGAGGCCGAGCTCACGCACATCCTGCTGCACCAGCTGGCGGCGTTCAACTCGCCGGTGTGGTTCAACGTGGGTTTCGAGGAGAACCCGCAGTGCAGCGCCTGCTTCATCCTCTCCGTGAAGGACACGATGGAGTCGATCCTCGAGTGGAACACCAAGGAGGACATGATCTTCCGCGGCGGCTCCGGCTCGGGCATCAACCTGTCCAACATCCGCGGCTCGATGGAGTCGCTGGCGAAGGGCGGCACGGCCTCGGGGCCGGTGTCGTTCATGCGCGGCGCCGACTCGTGGGCGGGGACGATCAAGTCCGGCGGCAAGACCCGCCGCGCGGCGAAGATGGTGGTGCTCGACGTCGACCACCCCGACATCCGCGAGTTCATCTGGTGCAAGGCCAACGAGGAGGACAAGGCGCAGGCGCTGAGGGACGCCGGCTTCGACATGTCGATCGACGGCGAGGGCTTCAAGTCGATCCAGTACCAGAACGCCAACAACTCGGTGCGCGTCACCGATGAGTTCATGCAGGCCGTCGCCGAGAACCGCGAGTGGCGTCTGACCTCGCGCGTGACCGGGGAGCCGGTGGGCGAGCCGATTCCCGCGCGCGAGCTGATGCGCGAGATCGCGCAGGCCGCGTGGCGCTGTGCCGACCCGGGGGTGCAGTACGACACGACGATCAACCGCTGGCACACCTCGCCCAACTCGGGGCGCATCAACGCGTCCAACCCGTGCAGCGAGTACATGCACGTGGATGACTCCGCGTGCAACCTGGCGTCGATCAACCTGATGCGCTTTCGCCGTCCCACCGAAGCCGGGGGACACCTGCCTTCGGCCGGCATCCCCGTTTCGGCCAGCATGTTCGACGTGGAGTCCTTCGAGCACACCGTGGACATCGTGCTGCTCGCGCAGGAGATCGTCGTGGGACCCTCCAGCTACCCGACTGAGGAGATCGGCGTAAACGCGCGCGCCTTTCGCCAGCTCGGCCTCGGCTACGCCAACCTCGGGGCCTACCTGATGGCGGACGGGATGCCCTACGACTCCGAGCGCGGCAGGGGCACGGCGGCGGCGATCACCGCGCTGATGACCGGCCGCGCCTACCGCCGCTCGGCCGAGGTCGCGGGCGCGCTCGGCCCCTACGAGCGCTACGCGGAGAACCGCGAGGAGCACAACGCGGTGATGCGCATGCATCGCGACGCCGCCGAGGCGATCGCCGATGCGACCTGCACCGACCACGAGCTGCTCGCGGCCGCACGACGCTCGTGGGATGAGGCGGTGGAGCTGGGCGAGCGCCTCGGCTACCGCAACGCGCAGGCCACCGTGCTGGCGCCGACGGGCACGATCTCGTTCCTGATGGACTGCGACACAACAGGAGTGGAGCCCGACTTCTCGCTGGTCAAGTTCAAGGAGCTGGTGGGAGGCGGGCAGATGACGATCGTCAATCGCACCGTGCCGCCGGCGCTGGCGACGCTCGGCTACTCCGAGCCGCAGATCGAGCAGATCGAGGCGCACCTCGCCGAGCACGGCACGATCCTCGGCGCGCCGGGCTTGAAGGAGGAGCATCTGCCGGTGTTCGACGTGGCCGTCGGCGAGCGCGCAATCTCGCACATGGGCCACCTGAAGATGATGGGCGCGGTGCAGCCATTCATCTCCGGGGCCATCTCCAAGACGGTCAACCTGCCGCAGAGCGCGACCGTGGAGGACATCCAGGATGCCTACACCGAGGCGTGGCGGATGGGGATCAAGGCGCTGGCGATCTACCGCGACGGCTCCAAGACCGCTCAGGCGCTGCGCACGGACGCGCAGCAGGGCGAGCCCGCCGCCAAGGTCGAGGTCGATGTGGACGCGCTTGTCGACCAGGCCGTTGCTAAGGCCCTTGCCGAGGCGGGCCCGCGGCGCAAGCGGATGCCGCGCGAGCGCCAGTCGATCACCCACAAGTTCTCGATCGGTGGCCACGAGGGCTACATCACCGCGGGAATGTACGAGGACGGCAGCGTGGGGGAGATCTTCTTGACCGACATCGGCAAGGAGGGCTCGACGCTGCGCGGCATGATGAACTCGTACGCCACGGCAATCTCGATCGCGCTGCAGTACGGGGTGCCGCTGGAGACGCTGGTGCAGAAGTTCTGCTACATGCGCTTCGACCCCGAGGGGATCACCACCAACCCGGAGATCCCGTTCGCCAAGTCGATGCCCGATTACATCATGCGCTGGCTGGCCTCTCGCTTCCTCGACGCCGACGTCCAGGAGGAGCTCGGCATCCTCACCCCCGAGGTGCGCGCGCGCAAGGCCGCGCAGGAGGCCGCTCAGTCGGTGATCGCCTCCGACACCGCCGGCCCCAGCGCAGGCGACCACGCCGCCAACGTGGGCGGGCGGGGATCGACGGGGTCGGGCGGCGGCGGCAACGGTGGCGGCACGAGCGCGCCCGCAAGCGCGTTCACCGACACCCCGCCGGTCGTGCCGGCGAGGCTGCAGGGCCTCGACCTCGGCCCGGCATGCAGCCAGTGCGGGGGCATGATGCAGCGCACGGGCTCCTGCTACACCTGCAGCAGCTGCGGCAACAACACCGGTTGTGGTTGATACCGCGACAAAGTCAGCGAAAACGTGATTGCATTCCACGTATGGGGAGTAGAGCTGTTGCGCCCGCGGCCCTCGCCGCGCTGATAGGGCTTGCCGCGCTTGCGGGCTGCGGAGGCACGACGAAGACGACGACCACCGTGGTTACCGCGCCTGGCCAGGCCGGCAGTGCGGCGTCGGTGGCGCAGACCTCGACTGCAGACCTCGTGGCGACAGTGGAACAGACGCCCATCACAAAGGCGTCCTTCGAACACTGGACGTCAGTCACCGCCGCGCTCAACCACTCCAAGGCTCACAGCAAGGCAGCGCGCGAGGCGGTCAAGAATCAGGTGCTGGGCTTCCTGATCACCTCGCAGTGGGTGCTCGCCGAAGCGGCTCACCTCGGGATCGGCGTGAGCGAAGCGGAAGTGCGCCGGCGGCTGCATCAGGTCACCGCCAAGCAGTTCCCCAAGGCCTCACAGCTCAAGCACTACCTCGCCTCCATCGGCGAGACCGAAGCCGACCTGCTGATGCGCGTCAAGGTCGAACTGCTCGAGTCGAAGATCGCGCAGCACGTGACGGCCGGCAAGACCGCCTCTACCGAACCCCGCCTGCTGCTGAGCGACTTCCAGAAAAGCTTCGACGGGCGCTGGCGCGCGCGAACGAGCTGCCGAGCCGGGTATGTGATGGAAGACTGCAAGCAGTACAAAGGCTCCCCCCAGCCGGCCGCGGGCAGCTCATCCTCCTCGTCCTCCTCGTCCTCCTCCTCCACTTCCACGTCCTCTTCGCACGCGGCATCGACCAGCGCGAGCTCCAACTCCAGCGGCGAGCTGCCTTCGACCCCCGGGGCGATGGCGATCGGCAGCCCCGCCTTCGAACGCAACGGCGCGATTCCCAAGCAGTACACCTGCGACGGGGCTAACATCTCGCCGCCATTGCAGTGGCAGCACCTGCCTGCCCACACCAAGGAGCTCGTCCTGTTCGTCATCGACGACAGCTCAGACGGGTCAGAAGGCGGGATCCGCTGGATCGTGGCCGGCATCGAACCCAGCCTCTCCGGGCTCTCCGCCGGCCAGCTGCCGTCGGGGGCCGTCGTCGGCCTCAACGGCTCCGGCAAGGCGACCTACGGCGGCATCTGCCCACCGAAGGGCAAGCCCGCAGCGGTCGAATTCGTGCTGTGGGCGCTCAGCAAAACGATCCCCCTCAGCAACGGCTTCATCCCGGCGGTCGCCGAGCACGACTACAGCCACAGCGAGCTGGCCTCGGCCACCACCTACGCGACTTACGATCGCCCCTGAAAAAAAGGTTCCCTCAGGAGGTCAGGAGGTGGTCGCCGGCGGCTCGTTCCGCCACCGCGGCCCCCTCCTCGGAGCGCCCGAGGATGCTGATGAAGACTGCGGCGAAAGCGATGCCGAAGACGAGGAACTCCAGGAAGCACATGCCGGCCCCGGCGAGGTGCTGGTCGCTGATCGGCGAGAGGCCGAACGCGCGAGGCGCGTGAATGTAGAGCGGGTACTCCGGCTTCGCCAGCCACGTCAGCGGCAGGCATACAGCGGCACTCGCCAGACGCGAGAAGCCGAGCAGCGCGAGCCGCTGGCCGCCAGGGCGCAGGCGCGCGCGAGGCAGGGGATCGACGATCAGCCACCACAGCGCCAGGCCGGTGTAGAAGAGCGTGGCGTGCTCAAAGGCGTGCACGGCGGAGTGTTCGGTGGCGTAGTCAAACACGCTGGGGATCGCCCACACCCAGGTGGTGGTCGCCCACAGCGGGATCGCCACCCACGGCGAGGTCAGCCGCGCGAGCACCCGCCCGAAGCGCCCACCGCCAGGCGCAACAGCAAGCAGCGCCCCACGCGAGAGGCCCAGCGGCAGCAGCGGCCGGCGCAGCCCCAGCACCAGCAGCGCGGGGGCGATGTCGGAGAGCAGCACGTGCTGAGCCATGTGCGCGGAGAGCAGGTAGCCGTCACCGATCGCATCGAGCGGCGAGAACAGTGCGATCGCCACCACGATCAGCCCGGCTCCGTAGGGCACCCAGTGGCCGGCGCCCACCGCGCGATTGGATCCGGATCCCGCACGCCCGGCGGCGCGGCGGTACGCGCGCGCATAAAGCGCCGCCGCGAGCCCCAGGGCGACGACCACGAGGGGCTCGAAGGTCCAGGAGCCCCAACCGGGGATCGAGCTCATTGTGGGCCTCCCAGGGTGGTGGGGTCGATCATGCGCGGAATCCTATCGATCCCCGCCCCGGCGGTGTACCTCAGGACGTTTCATAGGATGCCGGCGGGGCCGTGTCGCCGCGGATCGCGGCCAGCTCGCTGAGCAACTGCGCCCCGCTGGTGCCGCCGAGCACCCGCAGCCGCGGCAGTCTGTCAGGGTCGTCTCCCGGCTGAGCCCAGCCGGGGACGACGGTGGTGGAGCCTCGGTAACCAGCGGCCTGCACGGCGGCGAGCACGGTGGCGTTGTACTGGCCGGAGGGGTAGCAAAACCAGTTCACGGGCACGTGGTAGAGGCGCTGCACTTCGCTGCGGGCGACCGCCACTTGGTAGTGCAGCTCGGAGGGGTCGAGGGTGGTGAGGTCGGCGTGGCTGAAGCCCTGGGTGTCGAGCTCCCAGCCGGCGGCTACGAGGCCGTGCACCTGTTCGGGGGAGAGCCCGCCTTGGGAGGGGGGCAGGCCGGTGAGCTGCAGGTTCTCCACCCCATCCCAGCCGAGCTTGCGCAGCACCGGCAGGGCGTTGGTGTACTGGGACTGGTAGCCGTTGTCGAAGGTGAGCACGATCGGCTTGCCCGCGGGCAGCGGCGCCCCTTCCCTCCAGTTGGCCCACAGCTGATCGAGCGTGACAGCGTGAAAGCCGGCGCGAGCCAGCGCTTGCGTCTGTTCGGCAAACTCTTCGGTGGGAACGTACAAACCGGGGTACGGCGCCCCCGCGGGCGGGGGATTGATGACGTGATACATGAGGATCGGCACCGCCTCGGACCGAAGCCGGGTGACACGCACCTTCGGTGCGAGTCCCCGTTTCGGCCAGCGGGGGCCGTCGACTGCCCGCCGGTTGGCCGTCCCCGATCCTGAGGCCGCTTCCGAGGTCCCCGTTCCTGAGGCCCCCGCTCCCGCAGTCCCCGACGCCGCGAGTTCGCTGCCACCGGCTTTTGAATGTCGCTCCTTTGCCCCTGCTCCGCCGGTCCGCGCCACGGTCGGAGCCGAGGAGCCGCATGCGCCCAGCGTCACTACGGCGACGAGGGTCGCCAGGCCCAGCAGCGTTAGTGCTACTCCACCTCTCAGTTGAGGCGGCTCTTCAGTGCGCTGGCGGCGGAGAACTTGGCGGCCTTGCTCGCGGCGATGCTGATCGTGGCGCCGGTGGCGGGGTTGCGTCCCTGCCGGGCGGCACGATGGCTGACGCTGAACTTCCCGAAGCCCGCGATGGCGACCTCGCCACCGGCGGCCAGCTCGTCGGAAACTGCCTCGATCGTCGCGTCCAGCGCCTGGCGGGCCTGGTTGGGGGCAAGTCCGGTGCGCTCCGCGACCTTATCGGCCAGATCGTTCTTGGTCATGCTTGGCACTCCTCCCGTGTGGGGTGTGATTGCTCAAAACGGGCAGATTAGCGTCCCGCGAGGACAGACATTCGCGGATTCGGGCAGATTCACGCTGAGACGCGCACGGGGGGCGGCGTTTCGCGAGGCTCTCGAGTAGCCTCCACGGGCTCCTGGAGGCGCTCCGGGAGGCGCCCGGCAGCGTACGCGGTCCACAGCGCCGCCAGCCAGCAGCCGCAGGCGAGGAGCACATGGACCCACACCAGCTCGGTTGGTAGATGCGTCTCATACTGGTCGAGGCCCACCGCCCCCTGCAGGACCAGCAGGACGCACAGCACGGTGGTGCAGCGGCGCACCAGTTGCTCGGCGCCACGGCGGCGCGCCAGCCACCACACGAACACGGCGAGCAGGCTGAAAACGAAGGCGATCTCGGCGTGGCGGTGGATCACGAAGTCCATCGTGCCGCGCCCGTCGAAGTCGAGGCGGTTGATGTGTTCCCCGGGATTGCCCCCGGCGTGGGGCCCGGCGGCGGTGGCGGCGGTGCCGGCGAAGATCGTCAGCGCGCCGAGGGCAACCAGCGCGCGGGCCAACCACACGAGCGTGCGATCGCCGTCGCGGGGCCGCTGGCCGAAACGAGGATGCTGGTCAAAACGGGGATGCTCGCCGGAGGCGAGTGTCTCCCAGCTTCGGTCGGGCTCGTGCGCGGCCCGCCAGGCGAGCGCGGCGGCGGCCGCGAGGATCAGCATCGAGAGCGCGAAGTGCCCCATCACCCAGCCGTAGTCGAGCTTGCCGCGCACGGTGAGACCGCCGAGCACCGCCTGGCAGACCACGCCGAGCGGCAGCAACGCGCCGAGCCAGACCAGGTCGCGGCGGTAGGGGCGGCGGCGCAGCGCGCCCACCCACGCGAGGCCGGCGGCGATGCACACCGGCCCCGTGATGAGGCGGTTGGAGAACTCGATCAGCGCATGCGTCTTCAGCGGCGGGTAGAGGTTGCCGTAGCACTTCGGCCAGGTGGGGCAGCCGAGCCCCGAGCCGGTCAGCCGCACGGCCGCGCCGGTGAGCACGATCAGCGTGAGCGCCCCCAGCGCGATGTACGCCAGCACCAGGTACTGGCTGGGGGTGAGGGTGTAGCCGTTGGTGCGCTCGCGCAGAGACGGCCGCGGACTGTTGGCGGGCATCGCGTGGAAGTTTGCCAGCTTCGGGCGGAGGGGCGGGCAGCACTACGGCCGGTAGACGAACGGCAGCTCGTCGGCGAGCTCTTGCAGCGTGGGGGCGGCGGCGTCGCGGGCGGAGACGAGCGGCTGGATCTCCGCCGGCCACTCGATCGCGACCCCGGGGTCGTTCCAGGCGATGCCGCGCTCGACGGCGGGGTCGTAGTAGGCGGTCTGCTTGTAGAGCACGTCCGCGACCTCGCTGAGCACGCAGAAGCCGTGGGCGAAGCCGACGGGGACGTAGAGCACGCGCATCTGCTGGTCGTCGAGCTCGACGGCCTCCCACTGGGCGTACGTGGGGGAGCCGCGGCGCAGGTCGACGATCACGTCGACGATGCGCCCGCGCGAGCAGCGCACCAGCTTGGCGACACCTTGCCCGATGTGGAAGTGCATCCCGCGCACCACGCCGCGCGTGGAGCGGGAGTGGTTGTCTTGGATGAAGTGCTCCTCGGGGGGGATTCCGGCCGAGGCGTGCCACTCCAGGCGGTAGGTCTCGCAGAAGAAGCCGCGCTCGTCGGGGAACACGCGCGGCTGGAGGATCATCGCCCCGGGCAGGCGAGTGGGGACGGCGTTCACGCGCGGAACGCTACTTCACCCGTGATGGTGGCGATGCCTACTGGGCGGCCGGTGGTAGATCACGATGCTGGTTTGGCTGGTGTTGCGAAGTTTGTCCACGGCGATGAACGTGAGGAGGTTGCGCCCGGGCCGAATGTGCGCGGCGCCGTGCCAGTGCAGCGCCCCGGCGAGCGTGCGGGGGAACGCCTGGTTGGTGTAGTTGCGGATCAGCCTGCCGTTGATCTCGAGCGTGATGCGCCCAACGCCCTCGGGGTCGCGGGCGGAGACGCTGATCGGCAGGGTGCCCGAGTAGGTGGTGTGGTCGGCAGGGGCGGAGACGTCGATGCGGGGCCCGGAGAACGACCCGCAGGCTTCCGTGAGCTGATCGCCGTGATGAGCATATGCCTGCATCGCGGCGAATGAGGGCTTGCGCGAGCTGTTGGCGCGCAGCAGGCCGGAGACGTCGGCGCCCTGGTCCTGCAGGGGAAACCAGATCGCGACCTGGACGTAGGGGTCCTGGGCGAGGCAGTGGTAGGCCTGATCGAGATAGGTGGCCTGCTGCTGTTCGGTGACGCCCTGCGCCTTCTGCCCGGCCCAGAATCCTTCCTCGCACTCGGCGGAGGTGGTACGCCAGGAGAGCTCGGTCATCCAGATCGGCTTGTCGTCACCGTTGGCCAGCATCACGTTGTGCACTTCGCGGTAGGCGAGGAACGAGTCGGGGATCATGTGCCCGTCGTTTTCGCGCAGGAAGCTGTAGGGGGAGACGATGTTGCAAGAGGTGTCGGTATGGACGGCGACGGCATCGAAGTAGCCCTTGGCCCCGTCCTGGTAGAGCGCTTCGAGGAACGGGTAGTCGTTGCCGGTCAGCCCACCCACGAGCACGGTCGCGTTGGGTTCGGCGGCCTTGATCACGGGGTAGGAGGCTCGCAGCAGCGCCGCGTAGGCGGCGGGGTCGGGGGCGCCCGTCCACCAGCTGGACGAGTCCTCCTCGTTCCACAGCTCGTACGCGGTAACCCGCGGGCCGAAGCGCTGGGCGAGACCGCCGAGGAACGCGGCGTAATCCTGTGGGTTGGCGGGGGGCGTGTGTTCGTTGGAGGAGCCGGTCTCCCACTGGGGGGTGCCGACGACGTCGACGATCACTTTCGTGCCCGGGGGAAGCTCACTGAAGAGTCGTTCGTAGTTGGCGATCCAGTTGGCGGAGTAGTCGCCGGGGGCGGGCTCGAGATCCGACCAGGTGGCGAACACGCGCACCCAGTGGACGCCGAGCGCCTTGAGATCCCCGACGTGTGGACTGAAGCTGTCTGCGAGCACCACCCCGGGTTCGGCGGCGGGCGCGGGGGCGGCGGTGGCGCCGAGGGCCCCGAGCACAAGCACCACCAGGGCGCCGAGCAGTGCCACTGCCAGCGGCAGGCGCGTAGCACGACGGTGTCGGTGCAGGGGCATACCCATCACCCTGTTCATCGTACGTTCGCCGGCTGCCCTTTACGGCAGTCGCCAGGCTTCGACGGATGGCAGTGTCAGCCGTGCTTCGCCGGAGCCGGCTTCAGCGTGATGTCGTAGGTCTTCGTGCTCGCCGGCCTACCGGCCGCGTGCGTGGTGAGCGTCGCCACCAGCTGCAGAGTCTTGTGGTGTTCGAGTTCGGCGAGGGCGCCCTTGGGGAGCTTCAGCGTCACGGTTTTGCTGCCGTGGGAGGCGATCGTGTAGGAGGCTTCCGCGTACGGGGCGGGCTTGGGGGCAGGCTTGGCCTTGCCGGTGGTGCCGTTGCTTTTGCTGGGTGCGCCGCCCGGAGCGCTGCCCGAGGTGCCGCCTGACGCGGCGGCCGATTTCACGGCGGTGGGGGGAGCGAGCGTGAGCGCCCCGGTGACTGCGTAGCCGTTGGCGTTGGTGAGCTCCAGCGATAGCTGCCCGGCGGCGGTGACGGTGAACGACTTGCCCACCAGCACGGCGGGTTGCCCGGTCGCGGTGCGCGCTCGGTCTTTAGCTTCTTTTTCCGCCTTTTGTTTAGCTTCCTTTTCGACCTTTTCCCTGGCTTCTTTTTCGACCTTTTCCCGAGCCTGTGTCTCGGCCTTTTCCGCGGCTTCTTTTTCGGTCTTTTCTTTGGCTTCGCGTTCGGTCTTTGCCTGCGCTTCTTTGGCGGCGCGTTCGGTGGCTTCCTGTGCGGCCTTCAGCTTGAGTTCCTGTTCGGCTTTTTCCTTGCCTTCCAGTTCGCCCTTGGCGCGCCCTTCCAGTTCGCCTTTTTCCCGGCCTTCCCTTTCGCCCTTTTCGCGCCCTTCGCGTTCAAATTTTTCTTTTTCGGCTTTGATTCGCCTTTCTTCTTTTTCCTTTTCCACTTCCGCCCACGAGCGGGTCTTCTTCGCGAAGAAAGAGCCTTTCTCTTCGTACGGAGTGCCAACGTTGTAGACGCCGGCTCCGTACATTTCATCCCCGCCCTTGGCGACCGTGCCTCCGTAGACCACGAAGAAGAACTCGCCGCTGGGACCCTGATTTACGAGGACGTAATCGACTTCGTTCCCGCTCACGTGTGGCTTTTCTTTGGTGGTCAGGTTTTCTACGAATTCCCCCCCGTCACCGTAGAAGTCGGTCGTGCCCGTGAATTCGCCGGTGCTCAGGTTCATCGTGGAGATCAGCGCGGTGCCCTGCAGCTGACTCGAGTCGATCACCGGAAAGGTGCATTCGCATTTGAGTTCGAATTGCCATTCGCCACGCAGTTCATTCGTCGTGGAGGCGAAGACGCCCGGCGCCGTGGCGAGGAGCGAGGTGAGCAGCGCGCAGGTGAGCAGCGCACCCGAGACGATCGGGCGCGGCCGCCGGAGGACTGCGAGGAAAATGACCCAAGGTGCACGCACTTGACGGTCGCGACGATACCGTCATCGAGACGAAAACACAACCCTCTTTCTTCACTTGTGAGGGAGGTGCATCCGGCGGCCACGACAAGCGCGTCGGACCATGAGGGAGCCGCGATCCCACGGCGAGACGCAGATTGCTCCTGCGTTGCCTCCATGCTCAGCGCAGTCCAGCCAGCTCCCGCGCGCGATGCAGCACGGAGTCGATCATCGGCGCGGTGAGCCTGCCGGTGAACGTGTTCTGCTGACTGGGGTGAAAGCAGCCGAGCAGCCCGAATGGGTTCCCGCTGTGCTCGGCACCGTGGCCGAAGCGGGGACGAGGCCGCGGCAGGCCTTCGCCCGCGGCGCCGGCCCGCAGCCGCAGCGCGGCATCCCATGCGAACGCCCCCAGGCACACCGCCACACGGATCCCGGGCAGCAGCTCGAGCTCTGCCGCGCTCCACGGCTGGCAGGCGTCGCGCTCCTCGCCGGTGGGGCGATTGGCGGGCGGCGCGCAACGAACCGCGGCGGTGACCCACGCGTCCAGCACCCGCAAACCGTCCCCGCGATGGGTCGATGTGGGTTGGTTGGCGAAGCCGGTGCGGTGCAGCGCCGCGAACAGGAAGTCCCCCGAGCGATCCCCGGTGAAGATCCGTCCGGTGCGGTTGCCGCCGTGCGCGGCGGGGGCCAGCCCCAGGATCAGCACCCGCGCGGCCGGATCGCCGAAGCCCGCGACGGGGTGTCCCGCGTAGCGCTCGTGCGCAAATGCCGCCCGCCGCTCGCGGGCCACCTGCTCGCGCCACGCGACCAGCCGCGGGCAGCGCCGGCAGGCTTCGACCTCGCGCGCCAGCGCGCCGAGCCCATCGGGGTTCCCGTGATGTCTCATGGTGGTGGGCGACGCCAAAAACACATCATCTCAGCGCCCACCACCGGGCACCGACACAAAGCCCACCCGCCTGCTTCACACCGCGCCGGGCGCCGGCTCAAGCGGCATCCGGAGCTAGCCTTTGACGGCCGGCGAGGTGCCCAGCACAGCGCCCGAGGCACTGAGCGCCTGCACCTGCACGTATGCCTCGGGCCCGGGCGTGGCGATCGCAGTCTCGAAGCCGCTGCGCGCGCCGCTGGCCACGGCGGCGAGCTGCTTGGGGGAGGGCCCCGCGAGCACCCGCCAGGAGGCGATCTCGGTCGCCCCGTTCCAGCTCGCGTACACCGTCACCGGGCCGGTTTTGCCCGCGCTCGCCGCGATCGCCGGCGCACCCGATGGTGTGCCGGCCCAGGGGAAGCGGTAGGTGCGGTAGGACTCGTCGCCGGGGGGCATGTGCGCGTCGTACAGCAGCTGCCCGGAGGGGCTGAATTCCGAGAACCACGGTTCTGCGCCCCAGCCGATGAACAGGTTGCCGCTTCCCAGCAGCTGCACGTTGCCCTGGCTGCCTGCCTTCAGCGCCGTGCCGGGGTGCTCGAACTCCGACACCAGCGTCTCGGTGCCCGCCTTCTGGTTGAGCGCCACGAGG
>JBEKYV010000300.1:0-4901 GCA_049510515.1 Solirubrobacteraceae bacterium
TGGAGCCGTCGTCGACGAAGATCACGCGGGCTCCCAGTTCACGGGCGACCGGCGCGAGGTCGGCGAGCAGGCGCGGGATGTTCTCGCGCTCGTTGTATGCGGGAATGACGAAGCGGATCATTGGTGGTCTCCTGGTGGGGTGTGCGGTGGGTCCGTGGGATCGGCGGTCGCGGGTTGTTGTTTACTTTTCGGCCCCCAACCCTTCATTTTGTGAAGTGGTTAGGGCGCGAAAATCAATGCATCTCCACCCTCAGGCCGCCACGCGGACGTGCCGGGGAGTCGGCATGTCGAGCAGCGTGACGGGACGGTTGTTGGCGGCGGAGTCACGGACGGCGAGCGCGGCGGCGAGCGCGCGGCAGCCGTCCTGCGCGTTGACCGGCTCGGGGGTGTCGTCGAGCACGCAGCGCGCAAACGCCGTCAGCTCGGCCTGCAGCGGCTCCACGCGCGGCAGCGCGAAGCGGATCGCGGCTCCCTCGGCGTCGCCGCGGATCCGCGCCAGCTCGCTCCAGCCGGTGGGCGCGCCGGTTGACTCCGTGAACCACACGTCCTGGGTGAGGTAGGAGGCGCTGAGCATCCCGCCCTCGCCGATCACCGTCATCTCGCGGCGCTTCTCCGGCGTTAGCCAGTTGACGTCCAGCAGCCCCAGCGGCCCGTCGTCGCCGAAGCGCAGCAGGCAGGCGATCAGGTCCTCCTGGGAGGGGTGCACGCAGCGCGAGCCGTCGGCGTAGATCGAGGTGATGTCGCGGTCCAGCACGAACTGCATCAGGTCGAGGTCGTGGGTGGCAAGGTCGATCGCCACGCCGGTGTCCTGGATGCGCACCGGCAGTGGCCCCACGCGGGTGGCGTGGGCGCGGAACACGCGCCCGATGCGGCCCTCGCGGACCAGCTCGGCGAGCTTGCCGACGGCGGGGTTGAAGCGCTCGACGTGGCCGACCATCAGCTTCACGCGGGCGAGGCGCGCGGCCGCGGCCATCCGCAGCCCATCCTCCAGCGCGGTGGCGATCGGCTTCTCGACGAACACGTGCTTGCCAGCGGCGATCGCCTCCAGCGCGAGGCGGGAGTGGTGCTCGGAGGGGGCGCAGATGCACACCGCGTCGACGTCCGCGCGCTCCAGCAGCCAGCGGTGGTCGCCGACCCACTCGATCGGCCGCCGGCCGATCCGTGCGCGAGCGGTCGACTCGTCGGGGTCGGCCACTGCCACCAGCCGTCCCGCGGCGATCCGCTCCCAGGTCTCGACGTGGTAGGCGCCCATCCGCCCCACGCCGATCAATCCGATGCCCAGCTCATCCATGTCGTGCTCCTTTGGTCTCGTCCATGAGATCGATTTGGTTAGGGGCCCCAATTTGGAGATCGTCCACGCGGCGGGCGCCGGTGGTCATACGGGGAAAACGGGCGGGCGTCATGCCTTCGCCTCCACGCCGATCCCGGCGGCGAGCGAGGCTGCCTCGCCGCCGGGCGACGTCCCTTCCCCCAGGGCCTGGTGTGAGCGTCCCAAGTAATCAACGACCACCTGCGCGATCCTTTGCGCGGCGTGGCCGTCGCCGAAGATCGGCGGGCGCTCCAAGGGCAGCGGGGTGTGCAGCGCGGCGGCGAAGGCGTCGGGGTCGCAGCCAACCAGCGTGTTCCAGCCGGTCTCGACCGTGTCCACCCACTCGGTCTCCTCGCGCAGGGTGATGCAGCGCACGCCCCACAGGTACGCCTCGCGCTGCACGCCGCCGGAGTCGGTGGTGATCGCGCGCGCGCCGCGCTCCAGCTCCAGCATCCGCGTGTACGTCACGGGCTCGATCAGCTTCACGTTGGCGGGCGCCGTCAGGCCCCACCCGTCGATCGCCGCGCGGGTGCGGGGGTGCAGCGGCAGCAGCACCGGCAGCGGCGCGCGGCCGAGACAGGCCAGCACGGCGGCCAGCCGCTCTGGGTGGTCGGTGTTGTAGTTGCGGTGCACCGTCGCCAGCACGTAGTCGCCCGCGCCTGCCGGGCGCACCTTCGCGCGCCAGCTCTCCAGCGTGTCGCACAGCGGGTCGCCGGTGACGTGGATCTCGCCCGCCACGCCTTCGTTTTCGAGGTTGCGCTTCGCGCCCTCCGTGGGCGCACACAGCACCTGGGAGAGACGGTCGGTCTCGATCCGGTTGTGCTCCTCGGGCATCTCCTTGCGGTAGGAGCGCAGCCCGGCCTCCACGTGCACGAGCGGCACGCCGCAGGTGGCGGCAGCCAGCGCGCCGGAGAGGGTCGCGTTGGTGTCCCCGCGCACGATCACCGCTGCCGGACGTTCTGTGCGGATCAGGTCTTCCAGGCGCTCGCGGGCAAGGTCCAGCTGCGCTTCGCGCGCCCGCGAGCCGACACCGAGGTTGTGGTGAGGCCTGGGCAGGCGCGTCGCGAGGATCTGCCCCTCCGACATCGCCTCGTCGTAGTGCTGGCCCGTGTGCACGAGGATCTCCTCGGCCACCGGCCTGAGCGCCTCACAGACGGGGGCTGCCTGGATGATCTCCGGGCGGGCGCCGATCACGGAGAGGACGCGCGGGCGCGCGGTCGGCCCCGTGATGCGCCGGCGCATTGCTGGGGGAGACACCGTGAGGCCACTGCCCGCTCCGCGCAGCCCATCTGCCACCTGCGTCCAGCGCGGATTGGTCGGTGTGGGGGCCAGCTCGGGCATCAGGCCGCCACCCGGTCTGCCGCCTGGACGAGCGCCAGCGGCTTGGCGCCGGCGCGCATCGACGCCTCGGCCAGCTCCACCGTGGCCACGATCTCGATCCCCAGCGCGAGGCTCGAGCGCGGCTCCTCGCCCGTGCGGATCGCGTGGGCGAAGTCTTCGAGCTCCAGCCGCAGCGGCTCGCGCGGCTCGATCCGGGGGATCACCACGTCGCCGGTGCGGTAGATCAGCTGGTGCTCGCCGAAGTTGGTGGGCGTCGGCGGCAGCATGTCCATGCCGCGGTCGTAGATCCTCACCGGTTCGTCGGAGGCGGTGTCGTCGTACTGCACCATCCGCTGGCTGCCCACGACGATCATCTGGCGCACCTTGCGCGGCGCCAGCCAGGAGATCTGCACGTTGGCGGTCTGCCCCTGCTCGAAGGTGAGCGTCATGAAGGCCGTCTCCGAGACACCCTGGCGCAATACGCTCGAGCCGGAGGCGGCGACTTCCACGACAGGCTGGTCCAGCCAGTACAGGAGGATCGAGAGATCGTGCGGCGCGAGGTCGCACACCACGCCGTCGCCATTGTACTTGCCGAGGTTCATCCTCGAGGAGGTGACGAAGTGCACGTCGCCGACGACGCCGCCGCGGATCAGGTCGCGCACCGCGTTGACCGCCGGGCTGTAGATGAAGGTGTGCCCGGGCATCAGCACGCGGTCGGCCTCCGCAGCGAGGTCGGCGAGGTCGAGTGCGTCCTGCAGGCGCGTAGCGAGCGGCTTCTCCACCAGCACGTGCTTGCCGGCCCGCAGCGCGCGGGAGGCCAGCGCCGCGTGCGTCTGCGGCGGCGTGGCGATCACGATCGCCTCGATCTCGGGGTCCACCAGCAGCGCGTCGAGGTCGCGCACCGCGCGGGCGCCGGGGTGGCGGCGGCGGAAGAGGTGAAGCTGGTTGGGGTCGGAGTCGCACAGCGCGTCTAGGCGCAGCTGCGAGCATTCGGCCACGTTGCGGGCGAGGTTCGGGCCCCAGTAGCCGTAGCCGACGACCGCGGTGCCGATCGGCTCCTCTTTCGAAACGATACGCATTACGCCACCCCCTGCCGGCCGAGCACGACCGGCACTGTCTTGAACAGAATCCGCAAATCCAGCAGCAGCGACGCCTCGTCGGCGTACTCGATGTCGAAGCGCACCATCTCGTCGTAGGTGCGCTCGTTGCGACCGCTCACCTGCCACAAGCCGGTGAGGCCGGGCTTCACGGCGAAGCGCTTCAGGTACACGTCGGGGTACATCTCGACCTCGTAGGGGATCACCGGGCGGGGTCCGACCAGCGCCATCTCTCCCCGCAGCACGTTGATCAGCTGCGGCAGCTCGTCGAGACTCCACGAGCGCAGCAGCCGCCCCACGCGGGTTACGCGGTCATCGACCGAGAGCTTGTACAGCTTTCCCCGCTCGGAGCTCGCCGGCCCGCCGATCAGATTCTGCACGTAGCGGCGGTGCGGATCGGTGTCGGCACCGGAGCGCATCGTGCGGAACTTGAAAACGGTGAACTCCTTCTGGTCGCGGCCCACGCGGCGCTGGCGGAAGAAGGCCGGCCCGCGCGAGTCGATGCGAATCGCCAGCGCGATCAGCGCCATCAGTGGCGCCAGCACCAGCAGCAGCGCACTCGCCACGACGAGGTCCAGCGCGCGGCGCGGGGCGTCGGTGAGCGGGCGCCGCTTGGCACGCGCAGACGTGGCCTCACGCCGCGATCCGCCCGCCTCGGCGCCGCCCGACTGGGCGTGATCGAGCCCGGCGACCGACAGCCGCGGGGCGGGTTGTGTGGGGGCGACGCTCATATATCTGATGAACGTGGTGGCACTGCGGCGTCTTTTGTGCTTTGCGCGAAGCCGCCCGCATCGTGGAAAACACCCATATGCTCGGCCGCGAACGAGGCGACAGCGCCGACCACCTGATCGAGCTCCCCGTCACTCATCCCGGGGAAGATCGGCAGCGAGCAGATCCGCTGCGCCGCGCACTCACTCACGGGCAAACTTTCAGCTCCCATCCCGAGGTCGGCGTAGGCGCCCGTGCGATGGATCGGCACGGGGTAGTGCACCGCGCTTGCCACCCCTTGCTCCGCGAGGTGCTCGCGCAGCAGATCGCGCTCCTCGCAGCGCACCACGAACAGGTGATACACGTGGTCTGCCTCGGCAAAGGGCAGACGGACGGGATCCACCGCGCGGGCGTCGGCGCTCACAACAGCACCTCCCCCTCCCCCATTAACTTTTTCCCCTCCAACC
>JBEKYV010000301.1:0-4886 GCA_049510515.1 Solirubrobacteraceae bacterium
GACCTCCATGATGACGGGCTCGGTGACGGCGATGGGACCGTCGGCCTCGATCAGCTCCTCCAGACGGAGGTGTGGGGGACTGCCGCTCGCGCGGTCGTACTCGACCCACGCGGAGCTGTCGACCAGGATCACGCGACCGCGGGCGGTGGCACATCTGCGGGCGGCTCGGCGATCGCGTGGGCTCCCCGCATCGCGAGCGCTTCCTCACGCGTCATCGGCTGCCCGGCGAGGTGGCGCAGCGCGAGGTCGACGGCGGCGGTCTTGGTCTGCACGCCGTAGCGGTCCATGATCGCCTGGACATAGGTGTCCTCGATCTCGATGTTCGTTCGTACCGCGCTCATACACCAATCGTACACCATGCGTGTATGTCACGTGTATAGCGCGGCGTCGGAGCGGCGGACATGCGGCGATACAGCTTGCTGCGGGCGACGTGGAACTAAACTCGGCTGACGATGAGATGATTATGCGTATAAACGTATATACTATGACCCATGCTCTTCAAGATCCCTCAAGCGGACACCGACCTGCTCGCCCAACTCGCCGACCTGGATGAGCTACGCCGACGGCTTGGCGACCAGGCCGGACTCGCCGGCCTGTGGTTGGGCGGCCTGCGCCGGCAGTGGCGGGCGGCTTCAGCCGAGAGCTCGATCGAGATCGAGGGCTTTCGCGTGCCGGCGGACGAGAGGATCGCCCTGGTGAGCGGCGAGGAGCAGGCCGATCCAGGCGACGACGATCGCATGGCGCTCTCCTGCTACGCCCGGGCCATGGATCACGTCGGCGTGATGTCGGGCGATCCCACGTTCCGCTGGGACGAGCGCGTCGTGCTCGACTTGCACTTCGACGCCTGCTACTTCCAGAAGGACAAAGATCCTGGCCGCTACCGCCGCGGTGGGATCGAGGTGACAAGCCCCAGCGGTGGGCCTCCGGCCTACATTGGGCCCGCCGCCGCAGAGGTACCCGGGCTCATGGGCGAGGTCATCGGATGGCTCGATCACGGCGACCCCAACGCGCATCTCGTCGTGCGCGCGGCGATGGCTCACCTGCATCTCGTCTCCGTGCACCCGTTCCGTGACGGCAACGGACGGATCGCGCGCATCGCACAGTCGCTCGTCCTCGCCCGTGGAGGGTTGTTGGCGCCAGAGCTCGTCTCGATCGAGGAGTACCTCGGCCGCAACACCGCCGCGTACTACGCGACGCTCCAAACGGTTCAGGGCGGGACCTATCGGCCTGAATGCGACGCGATGCCATGGGTGCGATTCTGCGTCGCCGCTCATCTCGAGCAGGCTCGCCTGCGTCTGGAGCAGCTCGCCGAGGCAGGGAGGCGATGGGCGTATCTGGAGGCACTCGTAGAGCGGCGCGGATGGCCCGACCGGCTGGTGATCGCGCTCGAGCAGAGCCTCTTCCGCGGCACCGACAGAGCTGCCTATGCCGCCGAGGCGGACGTATCCGCTCCCACCGCGAGCAGTGACCTCAGGCGCCTGCTCGACGCCGGGCTGATCGTCCGGCGGGGGAGGGGACGCACCACGCGGTATGTGGCAAGCGATGGTCTGCACCACGACCTGAGCCTGCATCTCGACCCTGGGCGGTCGGGTGCCTTGTTGGATGTGGTGTCCTGATGCCCAAGGCGCGATCGACGGCGGGACGTGCCACGCAAGAAGGTCAGCAGATCACCACCGCGATCCGCGCCGTCGTCCGCGGCGAGGTGCAGCGTGTCGGGTTCCGCGACGCGACCGTCCGACGTGCCCGCGAGCTCGGCGTGCTGGGCTGGGTGCGCAACCGCGAGGAGGGCGTCGTGGAGGAGCCCGCCGAGGGGCGTACCGGCGCCGTTGAGGTCCACGCCGAGGGCCCGGCACACGCGGTCGAGGAGCTGGTCGCTTTCCTCCGCGAGGGTCCTCCGCCGGCGCGGGTCGCCGCGGTCGATGTTGACAGCGTCGCGGTCGAGGGCCACGAGCAGTTCGCGGTGCGCGGCATCAGCGCCGGGGTGTTCGTCGTGCAGGAGCATCTGGCGCGCGCCCACCACTTCGACCTGCGCCTGGAGGTCGGCGGCGTGATGCGCTCGTGGGCGGTGCCGAAGGGGCCCTCGCTCGATCCGGCCGTGAAGCGGCTGGCTGTGCAGGTGCCCGACCACGCGATCTCGCACAACTCATTCGAGGGGGCGCTCGACGGAGGCCGGGTGATCGTGTGGGATCGCGGCGTCTACGAGCAGGGCGGTCGCGTGGCGTGGCCTGCGGCGCTGGAGCACGGCCACGCCGTCTTCGTGCTGCACGGTGAGAAGCTGCGGGGCGGTTTCGCGCTGCAGCGCACCGGTGGGGGGCCGAAGGCGCAGTGGCTCTTGATCAAGCGCCGCGACGATCACGCGCGCCCCGGGTCGGACGTCGTCGCCGAACATCCCCGCTCAGTGCTCGGTGGGCGCACGCTCGAGGAGACCGGCGAGTGATCGGCGCTCGGGGTATGTCTTAAGTTTCTGGTGCATAACCACCAACTGGACCTGTGGGCAGCGGCGAGATGGCAGCCATGAGTGGTCCAGCCGCTGGTTAGGGCGCCAAAAAATGCAACTTATACCCCGCGTCTCGCCGGGCCTGTGGGTCTCGGCAAACTGAAATGCCTACTGCTCTTGCTCGCGCCAGCGCCGGTAGAGCGCCGCGAATTCGGCGCTCATCTCGGGTGTCAGATCCTCAGCGCGCAAACCACCCGTCAAACGGATCGTGGCGCGCATCTGCTGCAGATACTCCGTGCAGTGCTCGCACTTGGCAATGTGTGCCTCGAAGCGGCGCCGCTGCCCCCGCGACAGCCTCCCCTCCAGGTAGTCGGTGATCAGCTCGACCATCTCCTGACACACCAGCTCTCGGCGACGCAACAGCACCCTCATACCCTCCCCAACTCTGCTTCGAGCGCCTGGCGCAGGTGGCTGCGGCCCCGGTGCAGCAGCACGCGCTGGTTGGCCTCGCTGATCTCCAGCGCCTCGCATACCTCGCGCGCGGTCAGCTCGGCGACGTCGCGCAGCATCACCACGTCGCGCTGGCGCTCCGGCAGCTCGCGCATCGTGGTCTGGATGCGATCCGCGAGACCCTCGGCGAGAAGCCTGCTCTCGCTCTCCTCCACCCAGTGCCGGGGTGGGGACATCCAGGCTCCCGACTCGTCAAAGCGGGAGCTGTCCACCGCCGGCCCGGCGTCGCCGATCGCCACGCTTCGATGCTCGCGCACGCCTGTGCTCCTGGCTCGGTTGACGAGGATCGCCAGCAGCCACGTCTGAAACGAGGAGCGCCCCTTGAAGCCGTCGAGGCCGCGCAGCACCGCCAGCCAGGTGTCCTGCACGACCTCCTCGGCCACCGCGGCGCTCGCCACGTAGGTACGGGCGATTCGCTGCATCGTCGAGTGGTGGCGCGCCGCGAGAGTCACGAACGCCTGCTCCTCGCCCGCGCGCACACGCGCCACCAACTCGGCATCCTCGTCCACTAGCCGGCGTCCCCGTCCACTAGCCGGCCACAATACCCTCGCCGCCGACTGCGCCGGGGACGGTCACCGACCTGATCTTGCTCAGCGCGCCGCCCGCGCCGATCGCGAACTCGTCGACGATCCCCGCCGCGCCGGTCTGCACGTATAGGAAGCGGCCGTCGCCGCTCACGGTGGCATCGACCGTACCGCCATCGGTGGGCGTGTCACCCAACGAGGTCAGTAGCGTGCCGCCGGCGCTCGACTGAAAGCCCGTCAGCGATGCGCTGGCGGCGTTGGATGCGTAGAAGCGCCCGTTGGTGGCGACCACCCAGCAGGTCGCTTCCTGACCGGTGCCCACTTCGTCGAGCGGGGTGAGCGTGCCGTTGGGGTTGAGCGTGAAGTCGCTCAGCGCGTTGGTGCCCGCATCGGCCACGATCAGATGTCCCTGCTGGTCGAAGCTCACCGCGAACGGGACGGCACCCGGCTCGGAGTTGACGACGGGCGTCGCCGACAGGCGCCCGAACGGCGCGACGGCGAACACGTCGATGTCGCTGCCGTTGCCCTTGGTCGTGACGATCAGCTGCCGGCCGTTGGGCGAGAAGGCGACCTGCCCGGGGGTGTGCGTGAACTGTGGTTCTTCATTCGGGTTCAACCCCAGCGCGCGGCCCGAGCCAGGCAGAGGCAGAAGGCGCCCGAAGAACGACACGTACCCTTGCACCTCGCCGCCGTTCTCGGCGTTCAGCACATCCACCAACCCTCCGTGCACGGCGACGCTCACCGGGAACGTGCCCCCTGAGCCGATCACCTGGCGCAGCGCCAGATGGTCGCCGAACACGGCGAACACGGAGATCGTGTTGCTGCCTGCGTTGACCGCGTACAGCTCCCCGGTGGCGGGGTCGTAGGCGAGCGATCCCTGCGAGGCGAGGTGGTCGACGACCGATCCCGCGAGCACCCCGCCGAGGCCACCGGTGTTGTAAACCCCTGCCTGGGTGAGCGCGCCGTCGGCGGCGCGGTCGTAGACGACGACCTGGTTGCCGGCGGTGTTGTCGGTCTGCACGAACACGGGCGCCGTGCGCTCGCCGAATCCGCCGCCGAAGGACGGCCCGCCGGGGCCGCCGTGGTTGCCGAACGCGCTCGCGGCGCCGGCGGCGCCGCTCATCGTTGCCAGGGCGGTGGCTGCCGCCACGCCAAATCGGGTTATCGCTTTCATCGAAGTCTCCTTGGTGGGGGTCGGCTTGTACGGTGCAGTCCGTTCATTCCCCGATGCGTTACACGTGGCTGGGTCTCCTGCGTGCCCACCCGCGGGGGCTCGACCCTGTGACAGACCCGCCTCGGCCGGGCCGCCACGCCGCTCGCGTGTGGGAGCCCTGCCTTACATTGGTGTACGTGAAGCTCTCCACCGCCCGGGTCAAGCAGGTGACGCTCGCAGCGTGCATCATCGGGTCGGGGAT
>JBEKYV010000302.1:0-4881 GCA_049510515.1 Solirubrobacteraceae bacterium
GACGCCGTCGCACGCCGAGACGGCGAAGCCGGCCCCGGACGCGTGCACCGTCCCAGCTCGCCCCGACGCGCGCCGAAATCGTCAGCGCCTTGTCGAGCGCGGCGATTGCCGGCGCGTTGTCGCCGTGTTGCGCCAGCACCCGGCCGAGGTCTTCGAGCGCGGACGCGTGGGCAAGAGGGCGAGGTCCGCCTCGATAGAGCGAAACCGCGCGCTCAAGATCCTGCGCGGAGTCGCTCCAGATGCCTCGGGCGTGCGCTGCTGCCGCAGCGCACGAAGGGACATCTGGATTGAGGCTCGCGCGGCGTTCAGCGATCGAGATTCCGTGTTCTGCGAGTTCCTCGTCACCCACCGCCGCAGCGATGCGCACGCGTTCAGCGTCGTATGCGACCTCGTGTGGGTAAAGCGGGAACATCGAGAGCCGCTGCTCATGTCCGTAGGAGCAGAGCCACTCGTGCGCCTGCATCGGGTCGCCCTGGGACAGGGCGAGCAGCGCGAGATACCACATCGCATGATGTCGGACGCAAGGTGCCTTCGCCTGCAGCATGATCTTCGCGATCTCGGCAGCCTCCAGCGCGCCGGACTCGTCTCCAGTGTGGATCTTGAGTGTGCCGAGCGCGACGACCGAGGGCGCATGGAGGGCTCCGGCAATGAGATGGGCCTCCTCAGTACTAAAGCGGCCTTCAAGCGCGAGCGCCGCCTCGGTGAGGTTCCCCATCTGCAGCATCTGCCGGCCACGTGTGGTCTCGAAGACGCGCAGCGCCCAGTTCTGCCGGTCGCGCTGGGCGGCGATCACCCCGGCGTCGATAGCTTGAAGGGCGTCCTCGTACCGATCTGTTGCGGCGAGAATCCATGATCGGAGCATGTGCGCGAGACGAGCTCGCGCGTCGCCTTGGCCATTGAGCTGACGGCGTTCTGCAGTCAAGAGAATCTCGAGCGAGCGCCCGAAGTCGAGTAGCTGGTACGCCAGTCCCGACTCCGGGACCTCAAACGCGAACCGGCACACCTCGCTCGTGCTCGCGTATGCAGCCTCGCGGGCACTCGGCTCGATGTCGAGCGCCTCCTCCTTCCGTCCGGCCACGCTCAGGCTGTGGTACAGCGCAGCCCAGAGTTCGGCACGTAGATCCGTGGGCAAAGACGGAAGAGCGAGGCCCGCGCGGGCGTTTTCCGACCGGACCTCGGGAGAGAGATCGAACATGCTGGCGAGGCTGACACGTACCCTCGCCTCTTCCTCGGTGGGCATCGCCTGCCGGAGTGCAGAATCAGCGAACCGCTTACCCTCCTCCGCAAGACCGGCTGCGAAAAGTGACACGGTCCGCTGGGCGACCAACGGACCCCGGAGAGGGTGGTGGAGTGGGGTGAGGTCGAGCGCGTTCGCGGCTAGCTCAGCTGCCGCGGCGGGATCGGAAGCACCGAGGACCTGGGTTGCCTTGAGCGCCGTCTCGATCGCGACGTCATCGCCTGGTTCTGCGCTTTCAACGAGCTGGGTGGCCACCTCTACCGGGAGCGCGCCGCGTGCGAGCAGCACGTCCGCGGCCTGCCGGTCGACTGCACGCCGGACCGGCGACAGCAAGCTGCCGCGAACGGCCTCCCGGATGATGTCGTGCCGGAACGCCAGCCGACCGCCGTCGTCAGCGAAAATATCGGCCTGAACGAGCTCGTTGACCGGGTCTATCAGCTCCGTGAGCGGCATAGCGGTCATCGCAGCCAGGTCGTGAATGCTGAACCTGCGTCCGAGGCCCGACGCGAACGTCGCAGCGCGTTCCGCTGCCGGTGACATGCGCGCAAGTCGCCCACGCATGCTGTCACTCACGCGATGGGGCAGTCGGTCCTCAGCGAGCGTCGCGCGCCCTGAATCAAGCGAAACGAGGAGGTCGTCCTGGAGTCCGCGGAAGAACTCAACAAGCAGGAACGGATTGCCCTGGACCCGGTCCGCCTTCTGGAGGAGTTCCTCGTCCGCCTCGACTCCGAGCACGTCGGTCGCGACCTGCGCGACCGCTTCGCGGTTGAGCGGCGCCAACCGAATCAGTTTCGCTCCGGACTCGATGAGCTCGGCTTTCGCCTGCTGCATCTGATGCAGGCCCTGGCCGGGCCGAGATGCCATGACCCACGCCACAGGAAGCGACGAGAGGCGCAAAGGGAGCTGCCGCATTGCGACCGACAGACTGGTCCCGCCCCAGTGCAGATCATCGAGACAGATAAGCACGGGATTCTTGAGAGCAGCCGCCTCAATAAGGGACTGCACGTCCTGGAGGAGCCAGAACAAGAACTCCGGAGAAGCGTGGACGTCATTAAGCGCGCGCCTATCCGCGAGCGGTGGATCCCCCTCAAACAACGCGTCGAAGAGGGCACCCAGCTCGATTGCACGCCCCGGCTCGGCCGCTCCTCGCCCGACCCGAAACGAGAGCGCCCCAGCCAGCGATACGCACTCGTCGAGCAACCTCGTCTTGCCGAGCCCGGCGCTTCCCTCCACCACGACCACGCAACCGGTACCGGCCCGGACCTGGTTCAGCCGCCGACGTATGACCGCGAGCTCCTGCTCACGTCCGCGGAGGGGACGGAACGGAGCGTCCATATTTCAGAGGGTACCCGGGGGATCGGCCAGACCGCTGAACGCCATGGCTCGACGCTGGCGGAGTAGCCCCATCGAGCAATACCGTCAGGCGGCGGCCCGCGCCAGTGGCCTCTGCCCGTGCCGTTACGGGCGTCCGGCTAGCGGTGCTTGTGCGCGGCCCGTGTCGGTGCGGCTGGTGCCCGGGGATCGTCAGGGCGAAATCGGCGCCGAACGCCGCGGCGGGGCTGACAGAGGTCGCAGGTGCGTTCGGGCTTCACATCGGCGAGGCTGTGGCGAGTGCCGACCGTCAACTGCTGGCCCATGTACGAGGAATCGCAGCACGGGAGTACGTCCCGAGCCGCACCATATCCGCCGATCTGGCGTAGGACGACGTCAGTCGGCGCAGCTGATCCTGGCGCGTAGATCTGGGTGGTCTGTGCGGGCACTTCAGGCGCTCTTGGAGAAGCTCTCCGAGGGCGCGGACACCAAGCCGGGGCCGACCGCTTGACCAGCGCGGCGATCACCGCGCTGGCGCCGCGGATCGGCACCCGCGCCGCATGCCGGGCCGCCGGGGTAGCGCAGGCCAGCTGGTAACGCTGCCACCGGGCCAGCCCGGCCCCAGCCCGGCGCGCACCGGTGCCGCACCGGGACCGGGCCCAGCCCCGTGCCCTGGCGGCGGCCGAGCGCCAGGCGATCCTGGAGGCGCTGCACTCGGCGCGGTTCGCTGACCTGGCTCCGGCCGAGGTCTGGGCGATCCTGCTGGACGAGGGCACCTACCTGGGGTCCCAATCCACCTTCTACCGGCTGCTGCGCGCGGCTGGCGAGACCCGCGAGCGGCGCCGCCAGGCCACCCATCCCGCCGTCGTCAAGCCCGAACTTGCGGCTGCCGGCCCGAACCAGGTCTGGTCCTGGGACATCACCAAACTGCACGGGCCGGCGAAATGGACCTACTACCACCTGTATGTGATCTTGGATATCTACTCCCGGTATGCCGTGGGCTGGATGGTCGCCACCCGCGAGTCCGCCGTCCTGGCCGAAAAGCTCATCGCCGCCACGTGCACTACACCGCAGCACACTGAAGTACCGACTGAAGCGAATCCGCGAGCTACTCGGCCGCGACCTGAACGACGGGCCGACCCGGCTGAACCTTCACCTGGCCACCAGGGTCTGGCTCACTCTCGAGAGCCTCCACCGGACTGAGTAGGTCATCGTCCGTATGCGTGCCAGCACCCTTGGCGTGCAAGCCGGCGGGCGCTCAACTACGTCCGCAGTGCTTCTGGACAAGACGCTTTACGCCATGCTGAAGGCGCATTCGCGGAGGCAAGAGAACGGTCGGCCTGAAGCGTTCGGCGGACCTCGTCGCGGTGCCGCTCGACGGCGGCGGTGCCGCTGGGGCTGCGGCGGCGTTTCTCCGGCCTGCTCGCCCGCATCTCCCGCAGGCCCGGGACAGTTTGACTGACATAATCAAACTGCATATGGTTATGTCAGTCGAGCGGTCGGTCGTGCGCCACGGCACCCGAACGGGAAGGATGGCGAGTGCGAGGCACTCTGTTCAGGCGAGTTGATGCTCGTGGCTGGCGTGAGCCGCATCGCACCGCATCTGGCATCTCTCGCGACCGTCTCTCACCTCTGTAGTCCGCTACTGACTTGACAGCGATTTGCGGAGCGCACCGGAGCTTCCCCGAGAAACGGAACCACAGTGACCTGGATCGCATCCTCACCCGACGCCCGTCGAGAGCAGTTTGGACGTTTCCTGCTCGGCACAGGCAACATCGGAGGACTCGCCGCGACGACCGGCCGAGGCATTGGCCTGTCCGACCAGGAGGGCCTCAACCTCATCGACCGCGCTCTAGCCGAGGGCGCAAAGATCATCGACACTTCTGACATCTACGCCGGCGGTAACAGCGAACGCGTCGTGGGAATGTGGCGTCAGGCGCACCCGGAGTCTGATGCTCTCATTCAGAACAAAACAGGCGTCATAGCCGACGGACCGGACCTCGCCCCGGAACGAGTGCGCCAGCAGCTCCAGCGCAGTATCGCTGTGCTTGGCCGCGTCGACCTCTACCTCGCGCATACCGTTGATCCGAACACGTTATGGTCTGACTCCCTGCCGGTCTTCAGCACGGCGGTGGAAAGCGGGCACATCCGCGCCTACGGGCTGTCGAACGTCGACGAGGCGGCACTCAGCTCCGCTCTTGAGACCGCCGACCGCCTAGCCCGAGTTTCCGATGATCATGGAGTTCCTGACGTCAGCCAGACTGCCGGTTCGGTGAGTTCTCCCTGGTGACATGCCGGCTGGGTGTTTGGTTCCGTGCCGGGATTAGTGTATT
>JBEKYV010000303.1:0-4846 GCA_049510515.1 Solirubrobacteraceae bacterium
CTGGAAAGGTTGGGGATCGAGGCCGGTGGGCCGGTGGACGGCGCGGACTTCATCGCGCTGATGGAGGGTCGCCACCCTGGTACCGGCCGGTGGCTGCGGCCGGAGGGCGCCGGTGGTGGCCGGGGCGGCGGGATCGACGTGACGCTATCGGCGCCGAAGTCCGTTTCGACGGTGTGGGCGCTCGGCGACCCGTGGCAGCGCGAACAGATTGAGGCCGCGCACGCCACGGCAGTCGAGCAGACGATCCACCACCTGCGCGAGCAGGTGCCCGTCGTGCGTCGCCGCTACAGCGGCCAGGTCGTCGAGGAGCACGCCAAGGACGTGATCGTCACCGAGTACCGGCACACCACCGCCCGCGGTGTCTCCGGCGCCCAAGCGCCCGACCCCCAGCTACACAGCCACGTCGTTATCACCGGTGCCGTCCGCGAAGACGACCGGATCGTGGCCGTCGCATCACGGCCGATCTTCCGCTCAGCACGGGAGCTGGGAGCGTTCTACCGCGCCGCGCTCGCCGAGGAGCTCTTGCAGGAGGGGTACGCGATCGAACAGGGCACCGGCAAGGACGGTCGGTACTTCGAGATCGCCGGCGTCCCCCGCGAGCTGTGCGATGCGTTCTCAGGGCGCTCTCGTGAGGTCGCCCGGGCGGCGGAGCGTTTCCGTGCCCGTTACGGCCGCGCTCCCGAGCGTGGGGAGCTGCGCAACCTCGCGCTCGAGAACCGCCGAGCGAAGACGCTGACCACGCGCTCGGACCTGCAACGAGGGTGGGCACAGACCGGGCGCGATCACGGGTTCGGCCCGAATGAGGCCGTGCGGCTGGTTGGCGCGCCCGAGCGGCCGAAGGTCGAGCGGCCGATCGAGGACCGCATCGAGATACGGCTCACAGAGCAGCACGCCGTGTTCCACGCACGCGACCTGCACGCCGTCGCGCTGGAGCAGACAGCGGGGGAGATGGCACCCGATCAGGCGCTCGCCGTGGCGAGGGAGATGATCCGCGACCGGCGAGTCCTCACCCTGGAGGGCGGGCGAATGACCACGCTCGCCGTGCGCGCGCAAGAGCAGGCGATCGAACGCCGCGCCGCGCTGCTGGCCCAGCCGGCCGGCAGAGACGTGGGCGAGCAAACACGCGCCCGCGCAACGCGCGAAGTTGCAGAGCGCATTGGCGCACCCTTGAGCGCGGAGCAACACGCCGCTCTGGACGTGCTCACCGGACCGGAGCGCCTTGCCGTTCTCGTCGGTCCCGCCGGGACCGGGAAGGGTGTCGTGATCGACGCGGCTGCTCGCGCCGAGCAACACGCCGGCCATCACACGATCGGCATAGCCGTATCCGGATCTACAGCCGAGCGCCTGGGAGCCGACAGCCCAGCCCTCACCGGACAGACGCTCACCCTCGACGCGCTTGTCGCCCGCGCAAACACGGGGGCAGTCGAGATCGGCCGGGACACGACGATCGTCTTGGACGAGGCCGGAATGGTCGACCACAAACGGCTCGACGCCCTGACCGAGCTTGTAGAACGCTCCGGGGCGAAGCTGATCGCGGTCGGTGACGGCAAGCAGCTCCCCTCGATCGGCCCCGGAGGCATGTTCGACCGGCTCACCGGCCACGCACCGACAACCGAACTCGCGGACATCCACCGCACCGACGACGCCGGCGAGCAGAAAGCCTGGAGAGCGCTACGCGCCGGCGAACCCGAGCGCGCGATGGCGCACTACCACTCCCTTGGCCGGCTGCATCTCGCAGACACCCGCGATCAGGCAGCCGAGAACGCCGTCCAAGCATGGGGGCAGCTCACCGGCGAACACGACGACATCCGCTCGGTGGCACTGATCGCCGACGCCTCCAACCAAGAGATCGACCGCCTCAACGCCCGCGCACAACACCTACGCGCCCAGCGCGGCGAACTCGGCCACCAAGAGATCGCCCTCCCCAACGTCCACTACGGCCTACGCGACGGCGACCTCATCGCGTTCAACGCTCAACACCGGCCACAAGGACAGCCCCGAATCGAGAACGGCACACGCGGCCAGGTTACGCACGTCCACGAACACGGCGTTACGCTCACGCTCGACGGATCAGGGCGACGAGTTCAGCTCGCCAGCGAGCACCTCGACTCGCTACGGCTGGCCTACGCCCAACACGTCTACCGCCAGCAAGGCGCGACCGTCAACCGCTCCATCGTCGTCACCGGCGGCTGGCAAACCAGCAAAGAGACGGCCTACGTCGAGGCCACACGCGCCCGCCACGGCACCGACTGGTACATCGCCCGCGACCAACTCGGCGAGGAAGGCCATGACCACCAGCGGATCACCCTACTCACCCAGCGCATGACCAACAGCCGCATCCACACGCCTTCGGTCGCGTTCCGAGAGTCGGCGGACATTGCTTGGAGGCCCACGCGCGACGCGCTACGCATGCCGCGCCTTTTCCCGTACGTAGACCGACTCCTCCGAGCGCCAGCGCACCGGACTCCTGACCGACACGTCGAGCATGGACGTTGACCGCGCCGTGAGCGAATCGTCGCTGACCGTCTGTATGGTGTTCCAATGAACGTCGGATTCCGCTTCGAGAGCGAGATGACCCAGCTGGTCGCAACTGCGTGCCCGTGGTGGTGGCTCGGTTCTCGTCAACACGACTTCGTGGCGGCCGAGATCGTCGGCCCTGACGCCATAGCCGACCTAGTGGGGATCCGCTTCGATGAGAAACGTCTGAAAGCACGCGAAGAGGAAGGCATCAGCCCGGTCACCGACGCTCTGGCTTTGTCGGCCCTGCGGGCTTGCCGCGGTCGTGTGCTTACCACGAGAGAACTGGCCGATGCCTGCCATGTCACCCCCTCCGGCATACGGCGCGCGCTGGTAGTCGCGCTTGAGGCGAATGCAATGATCCGCCAGACGCGCGGTCGGTATATCTCCCATCCAGCCTGGGGTCCAGTGGGCGCCCGCCTGGTGGCCGTCGAGCTGAAGCTGGACAACTGGCGGGCCGCCTTCCAGCAGGCTCAGGCCTACTCTCACTGGGCCAACGCCACCTGGGTCGTCCTTGGCCGGACCCCACCGGCCGAAGCCAAGCGCGAGGCTGACCGGGACGGGCTTGGGCTGGCCGTGCTAGGGACCGACGGCAGGATTAGGCGCCTGAGCCGCCCGCGTGCTGTGCGACAGCCTCGCTCGGCATGGGCCGCGTTGTGGGCCAGTGAGCAGGCAATTGCTCAGGCGATCGATGCAGGCTACCGTTCGACGCCTACTCATCTACCGGTACTTACAACTGCGCGAGCCATTCAGGCAGATGCATCGGCCGGGAGTCTCCAGTCAGCCTGAACGACAAGCCAGCCTCGAAGTTAATTGCGTTTTGGACGATTATGCGGATCCGCGCACGTCGTTCCTGAAGCGTCGGTGCGGCGACCTGTTCGGTGAGGCGCGACAGTGCATAAAGCGCATGTTGTCCCGAAAGGTCGTGGCTCCATCCGCCTGACGCTGCCTGACGCTGGCAGAATCCGCAGGGACAGGGTTGATAACCGCTCTGGCCGAGCAAACGTGTGTGGACCGCCTGACGCACATGCTGAAGAAGGTTCGGCTCGAAAACACGAGCGATGCGTGTCGCAGGCTGACCTTTGGCGCGGCGTACGACTGCGGTGTTGCGTGTCCAGCTTGCCCCTGACAGCCCGGCCGTAAACCCCCAAGCACCCCAGGCGATAGCGAGCCACCCGAGACGCCCGGCCTCAACGAGCAGGACCCGCCGGCCGTCGCCGGCAAGCGCGGAAACCACGACGCGAAGCGCCTCAAGCGAAGCGCTTCTATCGGGGACATCGGGAGCCGACCAGTGGATGTGCACCGCCGCACCGATGCCCTCGGGCAGGTCGGTGAACTGGTTGAGTAGCGTGCGGCGCAGACGCGAGTCGCGGATCCAACGCTCATCGAGGATAAGGTTGACCGACATGTCGGTCGTGGGATGTCGGGCCGCAGCCCGACGCGCGGCATCGAGTGTCTCCTGCAGACCGTCAGGCCAGTCGGCCTGCGCGAGCAGGCGGGTCGGGACAATCAACCCTGCAGTGCCGAGGAGCTGCTGAGCGACTATCGCCTCATCGACTGTCGTGTCCCACTCAGCGTGAGTCGAGGGCGCCTTCCTGCGGATCCAGCTGGCGGCCTCCTTGTGACCTCCAATCTTGTCACGCTCGTAGCGGGCCGCGCCTGGGCTCGCCATGAGGGGGGCGAGCTGACTACCGCTAGCGGCGTCGCCTTTGACTCCCTCGTCGTGGACCTGACCCCAATGAAGCAGCAGGCCTGGTGGCCGGCCGCCCTGATTGGCCCCCTCGGGGCCGACCCGTATGAGCACGTCGCGCTTCTGGTACGGCTGGTCAAGCAGAAAGTGCGGGGCGGCAGGCAGCGGCATCACCTTGAGCGGTTCGCTAGCGCTGTGTCGATCAGCCCGATTCCACGCTCAACCGTCGGGCGCTCGTAGGGCTCCGTGCCTAGCAGCTGTGCCAACAGCTCGGCAACATCTTGGTCGAGCCGGGCTTGCAATTGCCCCCAGCGTGGCCAGTCAGGCTGCTCGGTGCGCGAAAGCATGGCGAGGCGCAGGGCGTCCGAACTGAGCCCCTGGTCTGCCTGATTGTCGATGTAAGGCAACTCGCTGGTAAGCACGAACAGCAACAACGCACCGACGGCAAAGACGTCGGTGCGCCTGACCGCGCGCTCAAGACGAAGTTGCTCGGGCGCCATGAACGGAAGCGTGCCGAGCATCTGTTGAGCGCTGCTGAGTTTGGGCACGAGCGAGGCTGCTTGTGCTGTTGATGGTGGTGATGGTGCTCGCGGAGTTGGCAGGCTTGGCGCGTTTCTGAACGCGTGAGAGCCCTCCCGT
>JBEKYV010000304.1:0-4829 GCA_049510515.1 Solirubrobacteraceae bacterium
AGCCGGTAGTAGCGGTGGCGGCCCTGTGCCTCGACCGCCACGAGCTGGCGGTCGGCGAGGCGGCCGAGATGCTGGCTGGCGGTGGAGGGCGCGATCCTGGCGAGGCGGGCGAGCTCACCGGCGATGCGCGCGCGCCGGTCCATGAGCGCCTGCAGCATCGTGGCGCGCGAGCTGTCGGCCAGCAGCCCCGCGAGGCGGGTGATGTCGAGCGTGTTCTCCATACCGGGGCGCCCCATCGTAGCCGCGCACATTTCGGCGCACACCAAAACGATGCGGGCGAGACTGCGGCGATGCGATCAAGGCAGGGGCACGCCGAGAAAGCGCGAGCGCCGCGGGATGAGGCCTCGACGGTGCGACCGCGCCGGGGTGAGGCCAGGGCAGCACACATACCCCCGGTGGGGGAGCACCGGGTGATCTGGCCGAGCATCCTCTACTTCGGCACGCCGGTCGCGCTCGTCACCACGCTGAACGGCGATGGCACACCGAACATCGGGCCGATGTCCTCAGCCTGGGCGCTCGGGTACGTCATCGTGATGGGCTGGGAGAGCACCGCGCACACCTTCGCCAACCTGCGACGCGAGCGCGAGTGCGTGATCAACCTACCCGGCCCAGACCTCGCCGAGCAGGTCGAGGCGCTCGCGCCGCTGACCGGCCGCAACCCCCCGGGGCCACACAAGGCCGACACGTTCCGCTACGAGCCACGCAAGTTCGAGGCCGCGAGCCTAACCCCAACCACCTCAGAGACGGTCAAGCCACCACGCATCGCGGAGTGCCCGCTGCAGCTGGAGGCGAAGGTCACAGCAGTCCACAAGCCCGCCACGCGTCCCGACGGCGAGTTCTTCGCGATTGTCGAGACCCACGTACAACGGGTCCACGCGTCGACGAGCATCGTCAAGCCCGCCACCAGCCACATCGATCCTCAACGCTGGAGCCCCCTGCTGTATGTGTTCCGGCACTACTTCGGCACCGGCGAGGAGATCGCGCGCAGCTTCCGCGCCGAGGCCTGATGCGGAACCTGTTTCTGGATGTAGGCGTGCACGAGCGCTGTGATCTCGCCGGCAATCGCCTCCGGGGCGACGCCTGGCGGCGGGCGAACAGCTCGCCTGGACATCGTCATAGCTTCAGAACTGTGGGTCCACCGGGGCACTCTCCAGGGTGAGCGCCCCAAACCCGCAGTCATACACGCGCCGCAGCTGGCTCGCCGCGCATGAAGTGCTTCGAGCGCCGATTCAGCTCACGGAGGCGAGTTCGTCCCCGGTGCCGACGGTGCTCAGCGGGCCGTCGGCAGCAGCGGCACCCTCGTAGTCCACGCTCTCCTGGCCCGCGCTCGCCGATGCTTCCTCCGGTTCCCGGGGGATCGGCTTGCCCATCGCGGCTTCGATGCGTTGCAGCAGCTCCTCGAAGCGCGCTGCGTAGAACGCGTCGAAGTCGTCCGTGCGGATGATCTCCGGGTCTATGACGTGCGTGCGTAGGATCGCATCCAGCTCCTCGCGCGACAGGCGGTACTTGGCTTCAATCGCGCTCAGGTAGACGCTCGGCGCCTTCTTGCCGATCTGGATGTTCGTCAGCTTCGAGAGCGGCGTCTTGTTCACGACCGAGTCCATCACCGGGTTGTCGATGCCCTGGTCCTTGAACCAGCCCTGCGGGAAGATGTGGTGGATGTCGACCTGCTCGTCGAAATAGGTGGCGAGCTGGATCGTTTCGCCGGTGCGGAAGTCCCTCGCACCGTCGCGCATGAGTAGCGCGTACAGGCCCTTATAAGCGGCGCTCTGGCGTCTGCGCAGCGTGTGCAAGCGCCCGGGTGCGAAGTTGGCCTGCGCCACCGTGTCCGGCTCCGGCCCGCCCCCGACCCAGCTGACCACCTCGGGCAGATCGCGGGCGAAGCGCGTCTCCGTGGCTGAGCCGTAGAGCTCACCGAAGACGCCGCACCAGTACCAGCGGCGCAGCTTCGCCTTCACTGCCTCCTCCTCCGCCACATGGCCAAGGACGGCGAAGATCGCGGCCAGCGGCACCAGCTGCGTGCGGTAGGGCAGGTCCTTGGGCGTGAACAGGTACTGGCTCGTGAGCAGGCGACCCGCGTATTCGAAGCCGCGCACCGCCAGCTCTCTCCACGCTTCGTAGTCCTCCAGGGTGAGCCGGAGCACGTCCCGGCGCTTGCAGCTCACCGCTGGGCGCCCGTCCTCCTCGACCTCGCCGTTGGACAGCGCCCGCTCGTCCCAGCGCCGCCGCGCGTCGTACGTCGTCAGCAGCGCGATCGTCTGCAGGAAGTCAGTTGCCTCGACTGCGCGCAGCATCGGGTTGTGCGCAGCCAGCGCCTCGTGCGTACGCTTCCAGTCCTCGCGCAGGTCGAAGTCGTCGGCGGCGAACGTCGCCGTGAGCAACTCAAAGACGGTCAGAGAGACGCCACCCGTGTTCACCTTCTCGAAGACCTGACATACGGCGTCCTTCGGAGACTCCTTGCCGAGGACGATCGTCGGCATCAGGTAGCCCTCGAACGCTTTCAAGACCTCCGCGTCGAAGCGGTCCATGAGATCTTCGCGCGCCTTCGCCTCCTCTGGCAGTCCGTGCCTTTCAAGGCCACGCAGCCACCGGCGCGTCTCGGCGTGCGGTCCGAAGACAAGCCGCAGCGGGAACAGGCACTGCTCCCACTCGAGCTCCTCGCTGCTCACGTCCAGGACGACATCGTGGAGGGTCCGCTGCTGGCGCGTCACCGGCACGGAGATGATCGCTTCGTCCCGGTCGACGCGCTGGTCGAGCGCGCGCCTCATGTCGATGTAGTACCAGCGCTGGATCGGCTTCTTGCGGTCATCCTGCGTCTGCACCGGCGCGTCGCACGCCAGCGCCTGGTAGAGGGAAGTCATGCGCTGCTGCCCGTCCAAGAGCATCCGCTCCGGCTCAACGCTTGTCGCAAGCGCGCCCTGGATCGGGCGCGCCTTGAAGCGCACTTCCGGGTTGCCGGTCTGCAGCAGCATCAGAGTCCCGATGGGGTAGCCGACGGAGACGCTGGCGAGCAGGCTCCTGATGCGCTCGTCATCCCACACCCAGTCCCGCTGGAACTCGGGCAACTGGAGCGTCCCGTCGCTGACTTGGCCGATCAGCTTCCAAAGCTCTTCCACGGTGCTGTCGAAGGTCGTCGCTGCTCGCCCCGTCATCGCCACGCATTCTCCCACAGCCGTTGGCCACGGCGAGTCTTAAGAGAGCCACCAGCGCGGCTCGGAGGAGTGGAGATGTGCGTACATGGACACCTGATCCGCGCGTAAGGGCGAGACAGAGAAGATCTCGAAGGAACGTCCGTCAGCGCCAGCGAGGAGCGGCGTCAAAAGCTCGAAGTTCTCGCGGTCCCCGCTGTTCATGGGGTCGAGAATGGGCGCGAGCGCGTGCAGCGCGACCGTCGCGCCCACGATGTCCGGGAGCACCTCGTCAAAGCGCGCCCCGTCGCTCAACCGCCGCAGGTGCGGTTCGAGCGCTGCTGTCCCCTCAGCGAGGTGGCGGTGCACGAGCGCTACGAGGATCGCGTCCTTGTTGGGGAAGTACTGGTAGAGCGAGCCGATCTATACCCCGGCCCGTTCGGCGATCCGGTTGGTGGTCCCGGCGGCATAGCCCTGGCGCTCGAAAACCTGAGCCGCCGCCTGGAGGATCGCCTCGACGGTCGCCCCCGAGCGCGCCTGCTTGGGGAGCCTGCGTGGCTCAAGACGCCGGCCGGGAACGCGAGTTGACGACATGCGAGCAATTACTCAGTATACGGGGGTGCCCACCCTCGCACTCGCTCTCGTGGTCCTCTACGGCCTGCTCGCCTTCGGGGTGCGGATAGTCGTCCAGGCTCGCCGGACGGGGTCGACGGGCTTCAAGGGCCTGCGCGGCGTCTCGCGGTCCGAGCGGATCGTCGGGCTGCTGTTCACACTGGCGCTCGTGCTGTGCCTCGCCGGCCCGGCGCTCCAGCTGGCGGGCACGATAAGCCCCATCGAAGCGCTCGACGGCGAGGCCGCCCGGATTCTCGGCGTTGTGCTCGCCTGCATGGGAATCGCCGTCACCTCGCTCGCCCAGTTCGCGATGGGCGACGCCTGGCGGGTCGGCGTCGATCCCGCCGAGCACACCGAGCTGGTCACCGACGGCCCGTTCTCGCGCGTGCGCAACCCGATCTACGCGGCGATGATCCCCTCCTTTGCGGGCATCGCCCTCGTCGCACCCAACGCCGTGACGATCGCGGGCGCCGTCCTCCTGACGCTCGCCGTCGAGCTGCAGACGCGGCTCGTCGAGGAGCCCCACCTCTCACGCGTGCACGGCGAGCGGTACACCGCCTACGCCGCGCGGACCGGTCGATGGGGCCATTTCACTCTCCTTCGCGCGTATCTTATTCTATGCTCGGGGCCATGAGGAATCACCCATGAAAAGCCACTGGCAGGATAACGAGGCCAAGAGCCTGGTGGCGCGTTACGCCCAGCAGGGGGTCAATGCCGACCTGGCCTTGCGCGTCTACAGCTCGCGGCTTTTGGGCCGCGAGCCGAAGCTGGTGCTGCATGGCGGCGGCAACACCTCGGTCAAGACGCGGATGCCCGATCTCCTGGGCGAGGAAACCGAGGTGCTCTGCGTCAAGGGCAGCGGCTGGGACATGGCCGAGATCGAGCCCGCCGGACTGCCGGCGGTGCGGTTGGCACCCCTGTTGCGGATGAAGTCCCGATCCCGGCTTTCCGACGAGGACATGGTGCGGGCGCAACGAGCCAATCTGCTCGATCCCGCCGCGCCCAACCCCTCGGTCGAAACCCTGCTGCACGCCTTCCTGCCGGGCAAATTCATCGACCACACCCATGCGACGGCGGTGTTGAGCCTGG
>JBEKYV010000305.1:0-4797 GCA_049510515.1 Solirubrobacteraceae bacterium
TACCACCTGCCGGCTACAGCGCCGCTCGCTGTTCGCCTACCTGAGCGACGCCATCACCGCCCACGCCCGCGGCGATCCCGTGCCACTACTCACCTGAACAGACCCACTGAACGGTTACAAAAAGGCCCTGATTTACAGGGCCTTTCCGAAGTGCGCCTGGGGGGAATCGAACCCCCGACCTGCGGCTTGAAAGGCCGCTGCTCTTTGGCACCCCGTAGGTTGCCGTTGACCACTGAGCTACAGGCGCATGAGTGTGGACGGCGGATTGTAGTTGGATGCGCGGCCGCCGTGTGGCCTTGAAGGTGGGCGGTGCTCGTGTAGCGTGTGCAGGCCGTGTTCAGCCCTCGACCGCGGCGTACACCTCGTCGAGCAGCTTGGCGCGGTCGGAGAGCTGGAAGCTGTCGGCGAGGTAGCGGTCGGTCTGCTCGCGGGACTCGCCGCTGAGCGCCATGTTCAGCGCCACCAGCCGCGCTCCGTCGAGATCCTCGGCGCTCGGTGGCACCGCCTCGAGCTCCTCCATGGCAGCAGGAGCCGATCCCGCCTCGGGCTCCTCCACAGCGGCAGAAGCCGGCCCTGGCGGCACCGTCTCGCGCTCCTCCCCCTCTGGGGCGGGTGGGGTTGTGTCCTCGTGGGATATATCCCCGTGCGCTGTTTTCCCCTGCGAGGCGCCCTCCGCGCGTAGGCTTCGCGCGAGCGCGCTGACCTCCCCGTCCAGCGACTGCACCTGCGCGAGCAGCGCCGCGGCGGCGCGCGCGAGCGTCTCCATGTGTGCGCGTGTACGCTCCAGCTCCCCCGCTGCCTCATCGCGAGTGCTTTGCGCGTCCCGCTGTGCCTCGCGCTCGATCTCCGCGGCGGTGGTTTGGGCCGCCTCGAGGATGCCCTGCACGCGGGTGGCCGCCGCCGTGCCGAGCGAGGGCTCGACGGCAGCGCTTGCCGCGCGCTGGCAGAGCTCCTGTGCCGTCGCCGCCACGGCCCGCAGGTGGGCGCCCACCGCAGTCGGGTCGTAGCCCCGCCGGACGAGCGGGAAATCGCTCCGCTCGATGCTCTCGCGATCCATCTCCACCGTGCGCGCAAGCGTATCGGACCCGCGCCTCGCCGCTCCCCACCTGCGAATGTCGCTCCGCCCCACCCTCACTGCGCGAGGTATACGTCGCGCGATGTCTACGCCGTGATGCCTACGCCGTGAGGTCTACGCCAGCTCCTCCGCCAACTCCCCCGCGGGCGTCTCCAGCTCCTGGGCCTCGCGCAGGTCGCGGCGCAGCTCGCGGATCTCATCGCGCAGCTGGGCGGCGTACTCGAAGCGCAGCTCCTCCGCCGCCGCCAGCATCTCCTCCTCGAGCTCCACCGCGAGGCGCTCCAGCTCGTGGGTGGGCATCTCCTTCGCCTTGCCTTTCCCGCGCGCGCCGCTGCGCCGCTGGCGGCGCCCCCGGGGCACCTTGGAGTCGCCCTGCAGGAACTCCGCGATGTCCGAGACGCCCTTGACGATCGAGGCCGCGGTGATCCCGTGCTCCTCGTTGTAGGCCACCTGGATTTCGCGGCGGCGGTCGGTCTCCTCGATCGCCGCTTTCATCGCGCGGGTCTCCTTGTCGGCGTACATCAGCACCACGCCGTTGACGTTGCGCGCCGCGCGGCCAATCGTCTGGATCAAAGAGGTCTCCCCGCGCAGGAAGCCCTCCTTGTCGGCGTCGAGGATCGCCACCAGCGAGACCTCCGGCAGATCCAGACCCTCGCGCAGCAGGTTGACCCCGACGAGCACGTCGTACTCGCCGAGGCGCAGGTCGCGGATGATCTGGATGCGCTCCAAAGTGTCGATCTCCGAGTGCAGGTAGCGCACGCGGAAGCCCATCTCCAGCAGGTACTGCGTGAGGTCCTCGCTCATTTTCTTCGTGAGCGTCGTCACCAGCACCCGCTCCTGGATCTCCACACGCGCCCGGATCTCGTTCATCAGGTCGTCGATCTGGTTGCGCGTCGCGCGCACCTGCACCTCCGGGTCGACGATCCCCGTGGGGCGCACGATCTGCTCGACGATCCTCCCCGAGCGCGTGCGCTCGAACTCGCCCGGGGTCGCCGACACGAACAGCAGCTGGGGGGTGATCGAGAGGAACTCCTCGAAGCGCTGCGGGCGGTTGTCCATCGCGCTCGGCAGCCGGAAGCCGTAGTCCACGAGCGTCTGCTTGCGCGAGCGGTCCCCCTCGTACATCCCCCCCAGCTGCGGCACGGTCTGGTGGGACTCGTCGATGAAGCACACGAAGTCCTTGGGGAAGTAGTCGATCAGGCAGTACGGCCTGTCGCCGGGGCCGCGGCCGTCGAGGATCCGCGAGTAATTCTCGATCCCCGAGCAGAAGCCCATCTCGCGGAGCATCTCCATGTCGTACTGCGTACGCTGGCGCAGGCGGTGGCTCTCCAGCAGCTTGCCTTCGGACTCCAGCTGGGTGCAGCGCTCGTTCAGCTCGGTTCCGATGTCGGCAACCGCCTGCTCGATCGAGCCCTCCCTGACGTTGTAGTGCGTCGCCGGCCAGATCGCCACGTGCTCGAGGTCGTCCTCGATCAGCTCCCCGGTGAGCGGGTCGAAATGCTGCAGGCGCTCGACCTCATCGCCGAACAGCGTCGCCCGGTAGGCGGTCTCGGCGTACGCGGGGAAGATCTCCAGCGTCTCCCCCCTCACCCGGAAGGTGCCGCGCGCGAGCGCGGTGTCGTTGCGCGTGTACTGGATCGACACCAGTTTGCGCAGCAGCGCGTCGCGGTCGATCTCCGCGCCGCGGCTGAGGATCTGCATGTTCATCTCGTACACCTCGGGCGAGCCGAGGCCATAGATGCAGGAGACCGACGCGACCACGATCACATCGCGCCGCGCGAACACGGCCGCGGTGGCGGCGTGGCGCAACCGGTCAACCTCCTGGTTGATGGCGGAGTCCTTCTCGATGTACAGGTCGCGGCTGGGGACGTAGGCCTCGGGTTGGTAGTAGTCGTAGTAGGAGACGAAGTACTCCACGGCGTTGTCGGGGAAGAACGTGCGGAACTCGTTGCACAGCTGCGCCGCCAGCGTCTTGTTGTGCGCGATCACGAGCGTTGGACGCTGCACCGCCTCGATCACGCCCGCCATCGTCATCGTCTTGCCCGTCCCGGTCGCCCCCAGCAGCGTCTGGAAGCGCTCGCCCTGCTCTACACCCTCCGCGAGGGACGCGATCGCCTTCGGCTGATCGGCCGTGGGGGTGAATACGGAGTCGAGGCGGAAGGGGGGCATCGGCGACCGGTCTACGGTAGCGCCTGGCTCCTCGGGAGAAAGGGTTTCGCGCACATTTGACGAAAGGCTGCGCGTGAGGCTCTCAGGCAGGGGCAGACGGATGGCGGCGAGCGCCGTGGTACTCGCGCTCGTGAGCGCGGCCGGCTCCACCACCAGCGTGTTTGCGGGTGCGAGCAGAGAACCGGAAGGGTCGAGCCTGGAGGCATGGGGCGAAGGCACCAGAGGCCAGCTTGGCGATGGTATAGGGGCCAACAGCAGTACCCCGGTGCCCGTCAGCGGCGTCACCTGCGCCGTCGCTGCGGCGGTGAACGAAACCGACAGCTTCGCCATCCTCGGCAACGGGACCGTCGAGGGATGGGGCGTGGACGAAGGTAACGAGCACGGCTTTCTGGGCGATAACGGATCGAATACGATCGCCGTCAAGCCGGTGCCGATCGACGAAGCCGGCATCACCGCAGCGGTCGGTGTCACGGCGGACAACGACGACGTGGATGTGCTGCTAGCGAACGGCACGATCATCGGTTGGGGAAGCAACCGCTCCGGACAGTTCGGCAACGGATCGGGCCCCAACGAAGGGTCGAACACGCCGGTGGCAATCGCTACCTCTCTGAGCGGAGTAAGTGCGCTCGCGGCCTCTGACCAGGGCGCAACGCTCGCCCTTCTCAGCGACGGCGAAGTGGACTCGTGGGGCGAAGCCGCCGGGAACGCGCTGGGGCGGGAAGGCAGCGGCAATATTCCAGGGCCCGTGGACATCGCGGCGAAAACACCACTCATCGGCGCGAGGGCGGTGGGCGAGGGCGCGAGCTTCAGCCTGGCGTTGGTCGGCGGCGCGGTGAAGGCGTGGGGGGAAGGCACGAACGGGCAGCTCGGCAACGGCAAGACGGAAGCATCGAAACTGCCGGTGACTGTCGGCGGCCCGACCCCGCTCGAAGACGTCAGCGAGATCGCCGCCGGTAGCAACTTTGCGCTCGCGCTCGTCAACGGCAACGTGAAGGCTTGGGGGGACGGAGCGCACGGCCAGCTTGGCAATGGCGAAGAACGAGAATCCAACTCCCTCCCGGTAGCCGTCGTCAACCTCACCGACATCGTCGCGATCGCTGCCACCGAAGAAGACGGCTACGCGCTCGACTCGAGCGGCAGGGTGTGGGCGTGGGGCAGCAACAAACAGGGAGAGCTCGGCACCGGCAGCTCAGCAAGCACCCACGACGAACCGGTCGAGATCGCCGATCTCGGCAGTGGCAACGCAGGCTTGGCGGGCGGCGTGAATGGCACTCACGAGATCTCGCTCGGCGCGAGGGCCTCCACCGGCTGCGTCGCACCCTCGAAAACCGAAACCACCATGTCCAACCCTGGCAGCGGCACCTCCTCGGCACCGACTCAGACATCCTCGACGCCCACAACCTCTGCAACCCCCTCGCCCACGCCGGGGGCGGCCGCCGCGAAACTGGTGTTGAAGTGCACCGCTAGCAAGCTGACGCTCACAGATTTGGTTGAGCAGAACGGGCACGTGCTGCTCAACGGCGCCGCCGAGAGCAGCCTCGCCGGCCACAAGG
>JBEKYV010000306.1:0-4797 GCA_049510515.1 Solirubrobacteraceae bacterium
GTCGCGGCGGTCGTGAAACGCTCGTTGTGGCAGAGACGTCGAACGAGCAGCTCGACGCGCTCAACGCCCGCGCCCAAGCAATCCGACTCCAGGATGGCGAGGTCGGCGCGGAGAGCGTGCCGCTTACCGGGCGGCCCTACGGATTGCGGGCCGGCGACGACATTGTCATCCGCGCACCGGTCCAGCACCCCGATCTCGGCTCGATCCGCAACGGCGTGAGCGGCGAGGTGGCCGCCGTCGACGCGGAAGCAGGAGCGGTGACGCTCCGGTTGAGCGACGGTCGCGAAGCCTCGTTCGATCGTGTGACGCTCGACGCCGGGCAGGTCCGGCTCGCGTATGTGTCGCATCCGTTCCCCGCGCAGGGTCGCACGACCGACACGACACACGTCATCGCAGGCCCGCTCTCCACGGCCGAGGGCTCCTATGTCGCGCTGACCAGAGCGCGCGAGCACACCCGCCTGTACGCCTCAAGCAGCCAGCTCGAACTCCCCGAATCTCGCGAGCAAGCAATCGCTGTGTTGGCGGAGCGACTCGGTCGCTCCGAGCCGGAACTCCCATCGATCCGCATCCCGCTCGCCCACGAACAACACATCGAGCGCGAACACCAGCAGCTCACACTGCCGCTCGACGACGACAAGACGGAGGACATCGTTGCGGTGTTGCGTGCGGAGCGTGACCAGCTCCAGGCGATCGTCAACAGCTACCCGCGAGACGCGGCCGGCCAGGTCGAATCGCTCGAACGAGACGTGGAGCGCCTCCGAGCCCACAGCGAGAACTGGACCGGAGAGGCTCAACGCGCCCGGAGCGAGCTAGCCGCACTCGGCCCGCTCGCCAGACGCGGCAAGCACGCGAACGAACTCAGCTTCGACATCGACCGCAGCGAGCGCCGAGCTTACGATGCGGGCGAGGCAGAGCGGAACGCGGCAGCGAGGCTCGCGCAGATCCACGACGGACCGGACAGCCCGCGGCGGTGGGAAGCCGAGCACCCCCACGCGCGCGAGCAGCTACGCGAAGCCCAACAGGCATTCAACGACGCCGTGCAGTGCCAAGCCGACCGCGCGATCGAACAACCAGGCGAGCACCTAGTGCGCGTCCTCGGCGAACGACCCAGCGAAGACCGGTCGGTCGAGCGCGACACGTGGGACCGGGCCGCGCGCGCCATCGAGGCCTACCGCATCACCTACGAGATCGACCCATCTGAGGCGACAGCGCTCGGACCGGAACCCATCCGCCGGGACTCTCCGTTGCTCCAGCACATCGACTGGGAACGGGCAGGCAAGCACGTCCTCGACGCGCGCGAACAGCTCGCGATCGAGGACCCGGGGCTCGGACCGATCGAGGAGCGCATGGCGCGCGTCATGGGCCTCATGCCCGAGCACGACCGCGCGCAAGCGCTCGAACGCGGCCACGGCTGGGAGCGGTGAAGCCAACGCTCGGCGCTCACGCGCTCAGCGTTGCGCCGCGATCCGCTCGAGCAACGCGCGTGGCTTGATGACCGCCGCGGCGTGCGGCTCGAGCGAGAGGAGATCGAGATCACCGCTGACGATCGCCTCGACGCCCGCCGTTCCAGCGAGCGCGACAAGGTAGTCATCGGCAGGATCGCGACACACAGCTGGGTGCGGCAGCGGCGCGTCGGCGATCAGGGCTGTCACGCTTGCGAGGTCGCCGACGAACCGCTGAGCCTCGTCGAGAGAGAGATACCGGCGCATCCGAGGGCGAGCCAGCACCGACGCGATCTCTGCGAGCAGTGCGGGGGAGGTGACGAGTTCGATCCGGCCGTCAAGCGCCGCGTCGAGGATCACCGCGGGTGGGGAGTCAGGATCCTTCGCGATCGCTGCTGATACGAGTACGTTCGCGTCGGCGAGGACTCGGATCACGCGGCGCGATTGCGCGCGTCAGCGCGTGCGGCCTTGAGCTCCTCGCGCACGAGCTTCATCGACGCCTCCTCATCCAGGTCGCTCCGACTGCGAATCTGACCCACGAGCGCTCGCAGATCAGCGACCTGCAATGCACGCTCGACGATCTCGCCCTCGCTCACATTCGCCTCGACGGCTTGCGCGCGCAGTCGCGACACCACCTCGGTGTCTAGCTCAACCGATATCCGCTCGCGGCTCGCCACACCAAGATGGTAGCTACGTAGGCAACGGGCAACGAACGTCGCGCAGGCACGCGCTCGAAGTGTTCGGTGTTTGCGTCGTCTCGGGCGCGTCAAGCGTTTCTGCGCCGCGCGGTTGCGTATCGTGCTGTATCGCAAACCAGGTCCAAGCAGGCCTATTCCGAGTTATTTCAGTATGGCTGACGACGACATCCTCACGGTTGCGCAGGTCGCCGCCCAACTCCACGTGACGCCGCAAACAGTGCGCGCGTGGATCGACAGCGGCAAGCTGCGAGCCGGCCGGGTCGGCAAGGCGTACATGATCTTGCGCCGCGACGTGTACGCGATGCTCGAGCAGGCCGCGGTCGAGCATCGGTCGCGCAGAGAGAGCGATGCGCCGCCGACCCCGGGAAACGCGAGCAAGCCGGCGGAGTTGTGGGCCGGCTCACGGACCGGCGCCTCGCTCGTCCCGCCGCGATCCGGCTGAGTACCGCGCCCCGCGCGTTAGGCGCTACGGCGTTCGCGAACGCCGACGCGGAGAAGTCCGCTGGCGCGGTCTTCGCGCTCAACTTCGACGGCGAGCGCGCCGGCAGCCTCAGCGAGCAGCTCGTGCGCCAGCGCCACCTTGACCAAGTCACTTCCTCCGCCGGCCCGGTTCAGCTCAGCCACTGCCGCGTCAAAACGCGCCCACAACGCCTCGGGTCCACGGCGACCGGTACCGGGCTGCAGCTCGTAAGGCTGCTTCGCGTCCGAAGTGTGCGGCGGCCACGAGAAGCCGGCCGCTGCAGCCCTGCGACAGACCGCGGCCTCCTCACTCGCCACCTCGGCAAGCTCGGCGAGGCGAGCACTGAACCCGGCATCGGGTGGCGCCAGCCGGTGGGCACGGATCGCTCGGTGCCAACGGTCTCGCGCCGCCGCGAACATCTCCTGGATGCGATCGTTCTCGGCGCTCACCCCAGGGCATCATAGGTATAGAACGGGACAATCACGCACAATCACATCTAACCAGGTGTATCCATGGCTATCTCGGGCTATCTGGTGTACAGTACGCCCTCGCGAACCAGACCGGAGGTACTCCTCTCATGGGCGCACCACGCGCCGCCTCAGTCGTGACGGACAGCGCAGCCGCGCGGCGCGGATCGGCGTCGTCCAGCGCGAAGGTGTTCCGCGTCGTCAGCGTCGACACCAAAGCGGTGCCGCGGATCGCGATGAGCAAGCAAGAGGCAGCAGCTGCGCTCGGCGTCTCAATCGACTTCTTCGACGAGCACATCGTCCCTGACTTGCGGATGGCCAGGGTCGGCCGGCGCCGGCTCGTACCGATCGCCGAACTCGAGCGATGGCTCGACGAGCACGCGGACCACGCCGCTATCCCATGAGTGACCTATCCTCGGTCGCATGTCCGCCAAGTCCGAACTCCCGCCCGGAATAACGCGCCGGCCCTCCGGCCGATACCAGGCACAAGTCTTCTTCGCGGGTGAGAACCGGCGGGCATCAAAATCCTTCGACCGGCTCGCCGACGCACGGGCTTGGAAGCGCGATACCGAAGTTGCGCTCGCCCGCGGCGTGCTCGGCGCACGCAACGGCCCGACGCTCCGCCAAGCAGGCGCCGAGTGGCTCGCCGCAGCGCACGACGGAGCGGTGCGTAATCGCAGCGGCCAGCACTACCGCCCCTCAACTCTGCGCGGCTACGAGCACGCATTGGAGGATCGTCTGTACCCGGCGCTCGGTGCCACACGCCTACGTGAGATCCGTCGCGGCGCGCTCAACAAGCTCGTCGGCAAGCTCCAAGCAGAAGGCCTCAGCGCGTCCACCGTGCGCAACATCCTGATGCCGCTGCGCGCGATCTTCCGCCACGCGATCGACCTCGAGCTGGTCACGGTCAACCCGACCGCCGGTCTCGCACTGCCCCAGGACCGTGGTCGGCGCGAGCGCTTCGCGACCGCCGCGGAGCTCGGCGTGCTGCTCACCGCGCTGCCCGTCCGCGACCGACCGCTGTGGGCGACTGCGGCATACGCCGGGCTGCGTCGCGGCGAGCTGATGGCGCTGCGCTGGTCGGAAGTCGACCTCGGCGCCGGCGTCATCCACATCAACCGAAGCCACAACCCCGAGGTCGGCAGCACCGGCGAGCCGAAGAGTCGCGCAGGCACCCGCCGAGTGCCGATCCCTCCCGTGCTGCGCGACTACCTCATCGAGCACAGCATGCGCGCCCGCCCGGGCCAGCCACTCGTCTTCGCCCGCTCCACCCTCGACGGACGGCGCCGCGGACCCGACGGCCCCTTCAGCGACAGCGGCCTCAGCCAGCGAGCGCGCAAGAGCTGGGAGCGGCAGGGCCTCCAGGCCATCACCTTGCACGAATGCCGACACACATACGCGTCGCTGATGATCGCAGCAGAGGAGAGCCCAAAGGCGCTGCAGACGTACCTCGGCCACAGCTCGATCACGACGACCTACGACCGGTACGGGCACCTGATGCCGGCCGCCGAAACGGCCTCAGCGAACCGTCTCCAGCGCTATCTTGACGGCGGCACTGCAGCGGAGACTGCAGCGAAGCCTGTTGAGAACGCTGAATCTACTGGCTGAATAAGGCCATACACGGTGGTCTCCAAAACCGCAGCGTCAGGTTCGACTCCTGGGTCCCCCGTCTACAGAACAGTTCGCAAAACAATGACTTCCCCTGCGTCGGCCAGTGTTTCTGGACCGCC
>JBEKYV010000307.1:0-4790 GCA_049510515.1 Solirubrobacteraceae bacterium
GCTCGCCCAGCCGGCGCTGTTCGCGCTGGAGGTGGCGCTCTACCGCCTGCTCGAGGCTTGGGGGGTGCGCCCCGACTTCCTGATCGGCCACTCGATCGGCGAGCTGGCGGCCGCGCATGTGGCCGGTGTCTTCTCGCTGGAGGATGCCTGCCGCCTGGTGGCCGCCCGGGGGCGGCTGATGGGCGCGCTACCGGCAGGCGGCGCGATGGTCGCGGTCGGCGCCCCCGCCGAGGAGCTGCTGGAGTCGCTGGTCGCGATCGACGGCGGCGGCGAACGGGTGGCGCTCGCGGCAGTGAACGCGCCCGGCGCGGCGGTGATCTCCGGCGACGAGGATGCGGTGCTGGAGCTGGCCGGGGTGTGGCGCGAGCGCGGCGCTCCCACCAAGCGGCTGCGGGTCAGCCACGCCTTCCACTCGCCGCGGATCGAGGCGATGCTGGAGGACTTCGAGCGGGTCGCCGCCGGGGTCGCCTTCGCGGAGCCGCGGATCCCCGTGGTCTCCAACCTCACCGGCGCGCTGGCCTCCAGCGATGAGCTGTGCACACCCGGCTACTGGGTGCACCACGCGCGTGAGACCGTGCGCTTCGCCGACGGCGTGCGCTGGCTGCTGGGGGAGGGCGTGAGCGGCTTCCTGGAGCTGGGGCCCGACGGGGTGCTGAGCGCGATGGTCGGCGAGTGCGCAGCCGGGCAGTCACAGGGCGACGGGACTGCCGAAGCTGCCCAACCCTCCTCCTCGTCCTCCTCCCTTGCTTCCCCCGCTGCCCAACCCTCCCCCTCCCGTTCTTTGCATACCGCGGCGCCGCTCTTGCGGGCCGGCCAACCCGAGCCGCGGGCGCTGTTCGCGGGACTCGGCGCGCTCTGGGTGCGCGGCGTGTCGGTGGATTGGAGCGCCGCGTTCGCTGGTTCGCCGGCGCGCCGCCTGGAGTTGCCCGCCTACGCCTTCCAGCGCGAGCGCTTCTGGCTGGCGTCGGCCTCGGCCTCCGGCGGGGGCGACGTGGTGGCGGCCGGCCAAGCCTCGGCCGAGCACCCGCTGCTCGGCGCGGCGGTCGAGCTGGCAAACGGCGAGTGGCTCTTCACCGGCCGCCTCTCGCTCAGCACTCACCCGTGGCTCGCCGACCACGCCGTGCTCGGCCGGGTGGTGCTCCCCGGCACGGCGTTCGTGGAGCTGGCGCTGCACGCGGGCGGGGAGGCCGGTTGCGAGTCGCTGCGCGAGCTGGTCTTGGAGGCGCCGCTGGTCCTCGACGAGACGGGCGCGGTGCAGATCCAGGTCGCGCTCGGCGACCCCGACGAGTCCGGCTGCCGGGAGGTGGAGATCCACTCGCGCGGCGCGGGCGCCCTCGGCGGCAGCTCGGCGGCGGGGGCCTGGACCCGCCACGCCGCCGGCCTACTCGCGCCCCGTGAGCTCGAGCAGGCGAATGACGGCGCCGGTACTCGGGCGGCCGGGGCATCGACTGGCTTCGACGGCGCGTGGAGTGAGCTGAACGGCGAGTGGCCGCCTGCGGGCGCGGTTGCGGTGGAGCTCGACGGCGTGTACGAGCGCCTGGCCAACTCCGGTCTCGAATACGGCCCGCTGTTTCAGGGTCTGCGCCGAATGTGGCGGCGTGGATATGAGACCTTCGCTGAGGTGGAGCTGCCCGAGGAGGCGGCGGCGCGACGGTTTGGTCTACATCCGGCGCTGCTTGATGCCGCGCTGCACGCTGCCGCCCTGGCCGAGGGCGCAGAGGGGGAAAGCGCACCGCGGCTGCCGTTCTCCTGGAGCGGCGTGAGCCTGCACACGACCGGCGCGTCGCGGCTGCGCGCGCGACTGGTGCCAACCGAGGAAGACGGCCTGTCGCTGACGCTCACCAACGACGACGGGCAGCTGCTTGCGACGGTGGGAGAGCTGACGGCGCGCCCGGTCTCGAGCGCGCAGCTGGCAGCCGCGGGCGGTGAGGGCGCCGCGAGCGAATCGCTCTTCCAGATCGAGTGGGCCCCGGTCGAGGTCGGGCCGGAGGTGGCGCTCGACGGCGAGGAGTGGACGGTGGTCGACTGTGCGCCGGCGCCGAGCGACGCGGCGCCGCACGCAAGCGGGGTGGCCGCCGAGGAGGACTCCGGCGCGCGTGCGCAGTCGGCACATCTCATAGCCCACAGGACCCTGGCCCTGGTCCAGGAGTGGCTGGGGGAGGAGCGGCTCGACGATTCGAAGCTGGTGCTGCTCACGCACGGCGCGGTCGCCGCGATGCCCACCGACCTGCCCGACGTCGCGCAGGCGGCCGTGTGGGGGCTGATCCGCTCTGCGCAGTCGGAGCACCCGGGCCGCTTCGTGCTGGTCGATCTCGACGGGGACGCCGACTCCGCCGGGGCTCTGCCGGCGGCGCTGGCGGCCGACGAGCCCCAGTTGGCGATTCGCGCCGGTCGCGCATACGCACCGCGGCTGGCGCGCGCGGCGCGGGCCACGGCGGCGGTCCCCGACGGCGCCGCCGCGGAGGACGCTCCCTGGTTTGACCCCGAGCGCACGGCGCTGATCACCGGCGGCACCGGCCTGCTGGGGGGCCTGGTGGCGCGGCACCTGGTGGACACTCATGGGGTGCGCAGCGTGGTGCTGACCAGCCGCCGCGGGATCGATGCCGATGGCGCGCCCGAGCTGCAGCGCGAGCTGACCGAGCTGGGCGCCGAGGTGACGATCGCGCAGTGCGATGTCGCCGACCGCGAGCAGCTGCGGACCGTGCTCCACGCGCTCCCGGCTGAGCACCCGCTGGGCGCGGTGATCCACGCGGCGGGAGTGCTGGAGGATGGCACGATCGAGACGCTGAACCAGGCGGCGCTCGACCGGGTGCTGGCGCCGAAGCTCGACGGGGCGCTGCACCTGCACGAGCTGACCGCCGATCTCGACCTCACTTCGTTCGTGCTGTTCTCCTCGGGCGCCGCGACCTTCGGCGCCCCCGGCCAGGGCAACTACGCGGCGGCCAACAGCTGCCTGGAGGCGCTGGCGGCCGAGCGCCGGGGGCAGGGACTGGCCGGCATCGCGCTGGCGTGGGGGCCGTGGGCGGCGGCGGGCGGACCGTCGGCTACGGCGGGAGGCCAGTCGGCCGCCGCGGGAGGCCAGTCGGCCGCAACGGGCGGGATGACCGGCGAGCTGGGCGAGGCCGACCGCTCGCGGATCGCGCGCGCGGGCGTCTTGGAGCTGTCTGCCGAGCGTGGCCTGGAGCTGCTGGACGCGACCCTCGGGCTCGACCTCGCGACCGTCCTGCCGATCGGCCTCGACCTCGCCGCGCTGCAGACGCGGGCGCGGAGCGGCGTGCTGCCGGCGCTGCTGCGGGGGCTGGTGCGCACGCCCGCGCGCCGCGCGGCGGCCGCGGCCGCCGGTGGCCTGCGCCGGCGTCTGCAGGAGGTGCCGCCGGAGCAGCACGCGGCGGTGGTGCTGGAGTGCGTGCGCAGCGAGGTGGCGCTCGTGCTGGGCCACTCCTCGCCGGCGGCGATCGACCCCGAGCGGATCTTCAAAGAGCTCGGCTTCGACTCGCTGGCGGCGGTCGAGCTGCGCAACCGCCTCGCGTTCGAGAGCGGGCTGCGGCTGCCGGCGACGCTGATCTTCAACTACCCCAACGTCGCAGCCCTCGCCGACCGTCTGCTGGCGCTGCTCGCCGGCCCCGGTGAGCGCGGCGCGGGCGAGGGTGGCGCCGGCGCAGGCGGCGATGCGATCGCCGAGTCCGACGACGCGGGGGCCGCGGAGAATCTCGCCGCCGCAAGCGACGAGGAGCTGTTCGAGCTGATCGAGCGCGAGCTGCTCGACGGGGAGGAGCCGGGCGATGGCGTCTGAGCAGCGGCCACCTGAGGCGGCAGGCTCCGCCCACCTGCCCGACGGGCCGGCCTCCGAGCGCAAGCTGCGCGAGTACCTGGAGCGGGTCACGCTCGACCTGCGCAAGGCGCGCCGGCGCCTGGGGGCGATCGCCGAGCGTGAGCGCGAGCCGATCGCGATCGTGGGGATGAGCTGCCGCTACCCCGGCGGCGTGCGCACGCCCGAGCAGTTGTGGGAGCTGGCGGCGGGCGGCGTGGACGCGATCTCGGGCTTCCCCGACGACCGTGGCTGGGATCTCGACGCGCTGTTCGACCCCGACGGCGAGCGCCCGGGCACCAGCTATGCGCGCGAGGGCGGGTTCGTCCACGACGCGGCCGAGTTCGACGCCGGCTTCTTCGGGATCGGCCCGCGCGAGGCGCTGGCGATGGACCCCCACCAGCGGCTGCTGCTGGAAGCGGCGTGGGAGGCGCTGGAGGACGCCGGCATCGACGCCGCCTCGCTGCGCGGCGGGCGCACCGGCGTGTTCGCGGGGCAGATGTACCACGACTACTCGACCGTGCTGCGCAGCACCCCCGCGGAGCTGGAGAGCTACCTCGGCACCGGCGGGAGCGCCAGCGTGCTCTCGGGGAGGGTCTCCTACACGTTCGGCTTCGAGGGCCCGGCGGTGACGATCGACACCGCCTGCTCCTCCTCGCTGGTGGCGCTGCACCTCGCGTGCACGTCGCTGCGCGCGGGCGAGTGTGGCCTGGCGCTGGCGGGCGGCGTGACGGTGCTGGCGACGCCGAGCGTCTACACGCAGTTCAGCCGCCAGCGCAACCTCGCGCCCGACGGCCGCTGCAAGTCGTTCGCGGCGGCGGCCGATGGGGCAGGATTCTCCGAGGGCGCCGGCGTGCTGCTGCTGGAGCGGCTGTCGGACGCGCGCCGCAACGGCCACCCGGTGGCGGCGGTGATCCGCGGCAGCGCGATCAACCAGGATGGGGCGAGCAACGGGCTGACGGCGCCCAACGGCCCCTCCCAG
>JBEKYV010000308.1:0-4788 GCA_049510515.1 Solirubrobacteraceae bacterium
CGCCTTGCACACGATCAGATGCTCGGGCGAGAGAATCGGGATCTGAACGGGGCCGAAGTCAACCTCGTGCGAGCGCTTCGCCATGTCTTGATGGAGATCGAGAGTGGCGAAGAAGAGGTCGAGGTAGGATCCCTCCCAGTCGAGCCTCGCCTGACCGTCCCGCGCAATCGCTGCCCGGTCGGCTTGGGAGACGGTCACCCCCAGATGGGTGAAGGCTCCGAGCACGGGCCCTGCATCCTCAGGCGGGAGAGTGACGTTGAGATCGATGTCCGTCGTGGCGCGAGGGTTGCGATACCACGCCAGCGCCACGGCCCCACCGAACTGATGGGCGACCCTCAGGGAGTCGAGCATCTCATGCACTGCCACGATCCTGGCGGCCAGCCCGTCCAGTCCTCCGGGGCCGCTCATTGGCAGTGGTGCATACCGGCAGCCCGGCGGCGGCCGTCGACAAGCGTGCGCAGCACCGGGAAGGTCAGGGGCTCGAACGGCCTGCTGGGCTGGCCGCGGGTGACAGCGTCGGCGAAGCCCAGGAGGTCGACGAGCGCCGTCCCAGGCTCCGCCTGTCTCTGCCTGGCCGTCGGCGCTTGTCCCAGCGTGAGGGCCATCCGCCGTGATGAGTCCACGAAGCCGTTCGTCGCGCCGCCGGTCTCCGACTCGGTGTCGGTCGTGCTTTGAGCACTGTCCTCGTCTGTCGCGCCAGCCGAGTCCTCGGCGCCGATCGTCGCCGTCACCGGAGCCCCAGCCCGTCGACCCGAGGCCAGCACGGCCTGCACATCGAATGTCCGCTCGGCCTTCGCGGCAGCTGTCGCCAGGATCTCATCGGTGAGGACACCGAAGCTCGCGAGAGTGCGCGCGCGGGGGCCTCTCGGCGTGTGCAACGACTCCCGAACCTCGAATCGCCTGTTGCGTCGGGGTACGACATACGCCATACCCACTAGCCTACCACTACATTCCCACTATGCCTATTCCAACATCCCCTACCCGGCACCGCGAACGCCGTCACGGGACGCTCGACGGAAACCGAACCATTCGGTGCCCTGTTCGAGCGTTGGATCCCATCTCTTTTTCTCGTCGAACTCCGTTGCCGCCCGTCGCGACGGCGCCGTCAGACCGGCGTATCGGCAGGCAGGCCCACCAACTGGGCGCTGCGCTCCCACAGACCCTCGGCGAGCGTCTCGTCCTGAGCCTGAGCGCTGGGCGCGAGCACCTTCTCATCCTGGACGTACTCGCCGGTGAGGGGGGCCGCCTCAGCGGACGTGGCCAGCCAGACGAGCGAGCGGGCGCCGCGCTGTGGCGAGCGGAAGAAGGGGCCGCCGAGCGTGGTGAGCACCTTCCAAATCCCGTTTTCGTTCTTGCCGAAGCCGGTGCGCACGACGCCGGGGTGAAAGCAGTTGGCGCGCAACTCCGGCGCGCGCCTGGCAAGCTCGCGGGTGAAGAGGATGTTGCAAAGCTTGGAGGTGCCGTACACACGCATCGCGGAGTAGGACTTCGCGGCCTGCAAGTCATCCAAATCGAGGAGCCCCGACTTGTGGGCATCGGATGACGTTGTCACCACACGGCCGCCGACAAGACGGTCGCGCAGCAGGTTGGTGAGCAGAAACGGCGCGAGGTGGTTGAGCGCGAAGGTCTGCTCGAAGCCCTCGGAGGTCTCTCTGCGCGAGGCGAACAGCGCCCCGGCATTGTTGGCGAGGACGTCGATGTGCTCGTAGCGCTCGCGTGCCTCCTCCGCGAGCGCCCGCACCTCGGCCATCAGCATCAGGTCGGCGACGTGCTCGTGGACCGCCGCGCCGCCGCCCGTCGCCCTCGCCTCCCGCGCCAGCTCCCGCACGCGCTCGGGATCGCGACCCACGAGCGCGACCTCGACGCCGTCGCGCGCGAGCTCGATCGCGGCGGCGCGGCCGATACCGCGCGTGGCTCCGGTGAGCAAGACGAGTGTCATCGCGTTGGACTCTACCGCCCTGGCTGCCCGGAGATCCGAACCACCGCTCGACGCTGTCGAGCGTCAGCGGTGACTTTAGAGTCTGGTACCCAAGGTTTCACTGGCTATTGCTCGAGGTGGCCAGCGCAGTATATTGGGCACTAGCAGCTAATGTTCTAGAGCCTAATGGATACCTTCAGCTTTCCAGCCCGCGATCGGTTCCTTGACCGCAAGGCCGATCTGGCTCGGATGGAAGACTGGTGGAGCGGAGGGGAGACTAACGCGCTGGCGCTCTATGGCCGGCGCCGAGTCGGCAAGTCGTGGCTCTTTCGCCGCTTCGCCGACGGCAAGCCCGCGGTGGTGCTGGTCGCCGACCGGCGCGCCCAGGTTCCGCAGCTCGACCGATTCGCCTCCCAGCTCGAGCCACTCCTCGGGATCCGCCCTGCGTTGGATGGTGTCCCATCGCTGCTGGAGGCGCTATATACGCTGGCCGAGCGGGAGACGACGCTGGTGGTAATCGACGAGCTTCTCTATCTGCTGCCGGCCGGCGAGAGCGACCGCGACGAGGTGCTCACGGGTATCCAGGCGATGATGGAGGAGCGCGATGCCTCCCACTTGAAGCTCGTGCTCTGCGGCAGCTACATCGGACAGATGGAGCGGCTGTTGACGGGGCCGCTTCGAGGACGGCTCACCGGCCTCCTCGTCGATCCGCTCGACTTCAGCCAGGCAGCGGTTTACTTTGGCGCGGACACAAGTGCCATCGACAAGGTTGAGCGCTACGCGGTCGCCGGAGGCATGAGCCTGTATCTCGACGAGCTTGGCCGGGGCGGAACGCTTCGACAACGAGTGTGCATGCGCGTTCTCGACCCGCGGGGGCCCCTGTTCAGCGACCCACGCGAGGTCTTGGAGGAGGAGCTGCGCTCCCCCGGGGTGTATTACTCGCTGATCGAGACGCTCGCGACCGGAAAGCGGTCGCTCTCCGACCTCGCAACCGCGCTCGGACGCCGGACACCCGACCTCCAGGGCTACCTGAAGGCGCTGCGAGGTATGCATATCGTTGAAAGGCATGCGCCCGTTACCGCCCGCGATCGGGAGCGCAACCATCGCTGGAGCCTCAGCGATGGTTTTATGCGCTTCTGGTTTCGGTTCGTGTTCCCCTACCAGGAGGACCTCAAGACGGGACTCGCGCCGGGTGTGCTGTATCGCGAAGAGATCGAGCCACAGCTCGCCGACCACGTCTCGCCGACGTTTGAGGCGCTATGCCGCCAATGGGTGTTGCGCACCGGTCGAGCCACGCGCGTGGGAGCATGGTGGGGTCATGCCCTCAACGAGCAGCGCCGCGCCAAGACTCGGATGAGCGAGGAGGTGGACGTGGTGGGGCTCGCCCGCTCGGTGGTGGCCGTGGTTGGCGAGTGCAAGTGGACGAAGGGGCCCATGGCACTCAACGTGTTAGATCATCTGCACTCATACAAGATCCCAGCCATGCGCGAGGCCAAGATCCGATTTGCCAAGGATGGCCCCCAGACCGTGCTCTTCAGCCGCGGCGGCTTCCGCGGCGACCTGACACAGGTCGCCGCGCAGCGCAGCGATGTGACCCTGATATCCGTCGAGCAACTCGTCGACGACCTGCTTGCCGCCGGTGACTGATATGACGAGCGTGGCGGTGCCGCGACGCATCGACCCCAGCGGACGGGTCGAGCGCAAGGAAGAGCAGACCGGTCAACCGAATGGAGGCAGCCATGACCGACAGATCGAAGAACGCGACGCCACCGGAAGCCGGCGTGGGGCACCCTCACACCCCGGCCAGCACTCGCGCCCGCCGACGCGCCGTGCGCACCGCGTCGGTGAGCGCCGCGATGTCGTAGGCGCCGTAGTGACGGCGCCCGTTGATGAAGAAGGTGGGCGTTCCGGATACCCCGCTTTCGTCGGCGCTGGCCACGTCTTCGTTGATCCGCGAGGCATACTCCCGGCGGCGCACCTCCTCCAGCAAGCGCTCGGCGTCCAGCTCGAGCTCCTCCGCGTACGCGCCCAGCTGCATCGAGCGCAGCTCTCCCTGGTGGCGCAGCAGCGTGTCATACATCTCCCAGAAGCTGCCTTGGGCAGCGGCCGCCTCGGAGGCCTCGGCCGCCATCTGCGCGTAGGGGTGGACGTCGCTGAGCGGCAGGTGACGCCAGACGTAGCGCACCTCGTCCTCGAAGGAGTGCAGCAGCTCGCGGATCGCTCCCTCCGCCTGGCCGCAGTAGGGACACTCGAAGTCGCCGTACTCCACCAGCGTGACCAAAGCGTCGGTGGGGCCGCGGATGTGGTCGCGCTCGGGGTCGACGTCCTCGGCGAGATCGAGGATGTCCGCGGCGGTACCCGCGAGCTGCCGCGCCCTCACCCTCTCCGGCAGGCGCCGGACGACGCGCAGCACCGTCCAGCCAACCAAAGGCGCCAGCACCACCGAGCCGAGCGCGCCCAGCTTGGCCTCGTCGAGCCGCACCCCGGTGAAGGCGAGGCTGGCGATCAGCAGCGACACCGTGAAGCCGATTCCCGCGAATGCCCCACCGGCCGCAAGCAGCGGCGGGCTGAGCGGCGAGCGCGGCCCGCGCAGCGCCGGGCGGGACACCAGCCACGAAGCTCCGGCGATGCCCAGCGGCTTGCCGGCGACGTAAGCGAGGAGGATCCCCAGCGTGATCGGCGAGCCGAGCGCGTGTTGGAGCAGCCCGCCCGTCAGATGGACACCGGCGTTGGCGAGCGCGAACAGCGGCACGATCACGTAGCTCGTCCAGGGGTGCAGGGTGTACTGCAGCCGCTCGTTGGGCGAGATCGCCGACGCCACCCCCTCCTGCGCCGAGCGCGCGAGCTCCGGGGTGGGCTGCTCGCGGAAC
>JBEKYV010000309.1:0-4753 GCA_049510515.1 Solirubrobacteraceae bacterium
GACGTCCCGATCCGCGCCGCGAAGCTGGAGGCTCTCGGTGTGTTGACGAACTATCAGGGCAAGGTGGTCGCGACGAACGCCGGGGTCATCCTCTTCGGCCAGGATGCCCTCCGGCGGCGCTGGTTTCGCGATGCGCGGGTCGAGGGCGCGCGCTTCGCCGGCGGCAGTCGCACAGCGGACATCGAGGATCTGTTCGATCCCGAGGAGGAGCTGACGGTGTTGGAGGCGGTCGATGCGGTGGAGCGCTTCATCCGGCGCAACACCCGTCAGGCCGAGCCGATCCCGAAGGGCCGGCTTCAGCGCGAGCCTCTGCCGGAGTACTCGAGCGTGATGATTCGCGAGCTGCTCGTCAACGCCGTTGCGCACACGGACTACTCGAAGTCGGGTGAGACGATCAAGGCCTTCGTCTATGACGATCGCGTCGAGATCCACAACCCGGGGGCCGATGCTGCCGGGCACCACCACGGACGATATTCGCGAGGGTCGCTCAAAGATCCGCAACCGCGCCATCGCCGGCGTGCTGCGGCGCATACGCTACATGGAGCGCTTCGGTACTGCCTGGGAAAAGATCAGACAGGAGGTGGACCGCGGCTATCCCGAGCCGCTGCTCGACGGGGATGGGCCCGTGTTCATAGCGACGATCTGGCCGCACCCCTCGTTCGCCGACGCCAGCAAGGACCGCCGACGCGGAGCGACGGGACCGCGATTGCGCAAGAACCGGGAGAAGGACATCGTCGACTTCCTTCGCGGGCATCCGCACGCGCGGGCCGTTGAGATCGCCGGTCACCTCGGCGTGTCCTCGCGCCAGACGCGTACTTATCTGAAGCGACTGGAGCAAACTCAAAGAGTCCAGGGCAGCGAAGGCCCGGCCCAGCACCCGGACCGCACCTATCGGCTCTCCCCCGGCGTGTAGTTCCGGGCCGAGCTTGGAACTTCCAAGCCAGGTTGGAAGTTCCAAGCTAACTTCCAACCCAAGGAGCACCCGTGTTCCGAGCTGGTTTCGTGTTGGGGTATCCGCCGTGACCGGCCTGACCCCACCGTTGGGTGGGGTCAGACTTCTCCTTCTCACGCGGAACGGCACTCTCACAACGGCAGCGCGAGACGACTGCCTTGGACGAACAGGAGCAGCCGACCGTCGTGGTTGTCGGCTGCTCCTTGGGAATCGGAGCAAGAGTCGTCTCGGCTTCGCTTAACTCGACGACACTGCATCAAGGCCCGGCGAGCCCACGCCCGCCGGGCCTCGTGGTCTCAGGCCGCCGCGACCAGCTGCAGCGCGCGGGTCTTCTCGGGGCCGTCATCCAGCGCGCGGGCGAAGCGCTGGCCGTTTGAGCGCAGCGGGCGAATCCAGTCGCCGTACTCCACGATCGCGTTCACCGCGGCCCACTTCGACCCCGGCGCGTTGCCCCGAGTATCGCCGCGCAGGAACAGCTCGGCGATGCGGTCCTTGGTCTGCTGGCGCGAGCGGCGCGTGCGACTGCTCGCCGAGTCCCCGGCGCCGTTGGGGTAGAACTCATCGAGCACCCTCCGAAGCTGGCGCTCAGTGCAGTGCTGCAAGGCGAGCTTGTCGCCATAGCGCTTGAACTGCTCGTAGTAGTTGATCGACAAGTCCAGCACCCTGCGGGCCTCGTGGACGCGCTGCGTGACCGCTTCGGTGTGGCGAATCGAGAACTTCTGCCGCGCGTCGCGGAGACCCCAGTTGAGCGTGTTCTGACAGACCACGCGGATCGGGGTCGTGGCGGCGATCACGGCCGTTGAGCCGTCGTGGCTGTTCATCAGCAGCACGTACGGCCGCACGGGATCGCCGCCGACTTCGACGTGATCGGGCAGGGTGGCGAGCACCCATACGCGACGGCCACCGTGCAGGCTGCCGGCCGTCTCGAAGTGGATGTCGCTGCCGAGCAGCTGGTCGACGAACGCGAACGCCTCGTCGTTCTGCACGATGCGATTATGGGCAGCTACCCATAACCGCATTTATCTCCTGTCGCTGGTTATCTGAAGTTGTGGTGTTCGGGACTGTGTTTTTCCTTGTGGATGCTGGGGTTTGGGGTTGTGCTGCTTCTGATAATCACAGGGTCTCCAGGAATGCGAGGAGCTTGTCGGGTGGCTGGTAGCGGCCGGGTGGGGTGTCGGCGGGCGCGATGGTCTCGATTGCTTTTTGCTTGATCTTGTTGTCGGCGTGGAGGTAGATCTCGGTCGAGCGGATGGTCTCGTGTCCGAGCCATAGCGCGACGGTCGCGATGTCGTTGTTGGCTAGCAACAGCATCGCGTTGGTGTGTCTGAGTGTGTGCGGGGTGACGCGCTTGCTTGTTAGTGATGGGCAGGCCCGGGCTGCGGTGCTGATGTGTTTGTCGAGGAGCCACGCGATTGCCTTCGCGGTGAGCGGTCGTCCTTGGCGGGTCGGGAATACGGGGTCGGCGTTCTCGCCTTGGCGCTCTCGGAGCCAGGCGCGTAGGGCAGTCGTGGTGTCGGGGGTGATCGGCGCGACGCGTTGCTTGCGGCCCTTGCCGAGCACTTTGATGCTCGCGCCGGTGTCGAGCCGGACGTGCTCGATGGTGAGGTTGACGAGCTCTGAGACGCGCAGCCCGGTTTGGATCGCTGTGAGCAGTAGCGCGTGGTCGCGGCGGCCGAGCCAGGTGGCGCGGTCGGGTGCTGCGAGTAGCGCTGTGATCTCTGGCTGCTCCAGGTAGGCCACGATCGTTCGGTCGTAGCGCTTGTTGGGGATGTCGAGCACCCGCGCGATCGTGTGTGCGTGCTCGGGGTGGCGCAGCGCGGCGTAGCGGTAGAGCGAGTGGATCGCCGCCAGGCGAGCGTTGCGGGTCCGAGGGGTGTTGTGGCGCTGGTGTTCGAGATGGTCGAGGAATTCGCCGATCAGCGGCGCCTGGAGGTCTTCGATAGTCAGACGGCTGGGGGGCTTGCCGGTTTTCTGGCTGGCGAATTGGAGCAGCAGCCGCATCGCGTCGCGGTAGGCTGCGATCGTCCGCGGGCTGGCGTCCTTCTGGTTGACCATGCGATCACTGAAGAACGCTTGCAGCGTTGGTGCGAGCAGGGTCATGATCCACCTCCAAGCAGCCGGTCGAGGTCGCGAGCGGCGAGCTGGAGCAGCTCGGGTACCGCCTGCAGATACCAGAAAGTGTCCGACGGGTAGACGTGCCCGAGATACGTGGAAAGCCGAGGCATCTCGCGGTGGACGTCGATTCCTGCCTGGTGCCAGCCGATCAGCGTCCGAACGGCGAAAGCGTGCCGCAGGTCGTGAGGGCGGGGTCTCGCTCGCTCCCCGGCTCCTTCCAGCCCGGCGAGGGCGATCACCGAACGGAAGGACTTCCCGAACGCGCCCTTGGTCAACCGCGGGCCGCGGCGTGTGATGAACAGCGCCGCGGTTGGGCGATCTGGCAGGCAGCGGTCGCGCGTGCGTTGATAGGCGCGCAGCGCCGCGACGGTCGTTGGGTGTATCGGGATCTCGCGCTGCTTGCTCCACTTCCCGACGGCAGTTATCACGCCGGCGTCGAAGTCGATGTCGCCATCGCCAAGCGCGAGTGCCTCCCCGAGGCGCATGCCGCTCGCGGCCAGCAGTCCGATCATCGTCTGGACGGTCGCCCCGCGCACCGGCGGGAGGAGCGTCTTGGCGGCGCTCATCATTCGCTCGATCTCCGCGGGCGAGTAGATATATGGCGCGATCCGCTGCTGGCGGGCGGGGAGCAGATCACAAGGCGGGATCTCAGTCGCGGGATCAAGGGTCGCGAGGTGCCGCGCGAACCCGCGGACCATCCCGAGCCGCTGGCGGTAGCGATGTTTCTTGACCCCGACAGGCTGAGTGGCCCAGGCGAGCGCGAACTCGGTCGTTACCGTGCTCTGGCCTGACTGCTCCAGGAACCCGACAAACTGCGCGAGCTGCTGCCCCTGATTCTCGAGCTTGAACCCGAGCTGTCGGCGAACCGTCAGGTAATCATCGAGCGCTTCACCTAACGGGCTCATGAGCGACCTCCCGGCCACGGCAGCGCCAGCGCCCTGAGCGAATCCCGATCGACGCGCGCGTATTTCACCGTCGATTGCAGGTCGCGGTGACGGAGAACCTGCGCGATCTCCTCCAGCGGGACGCGGGCACGCAGCATCTCCGAGGCCGCGGTATGCCGCAACCGATGCGCCCCGACCGGCGGCAGCCCCGCGCGCCGACACGAGCGCTGCACGATCGCAGTCACACCAGCGCGCGTGACCGGCCCCAACGGCGTGCACACACACAAAAACAGCGCCCGATGCTCGCTGCCCGGTCGAACACGAAGATAGGAGACGATCGCCTCACCGACGTCGACGGGCAGCGGCATCCGGTCCTGCCGATGCCCCTTGCCGCGCACCAGCAGCTCCCCCGCACGCCAATCGATGTCCTCAAGCTCGATCCCAGCGACCTCCCCACGGCGCAACCCCAACCGCGAGAGCAACAACAGGACCGCGCGATCACGCCGGCCGATCACGCTCTCCGTGTCGCAGCTGGCGAGCATCCCGGCGACCGCCTCCGCCGCCAGCCCCCGCGGAAGCGGACGCCCCCGCAGATCAGCGACCTTCGGCACCGCCCACACCAGCGGCATCTCGATTAATCCCGCGACATGCAGATAGCGCAGCAGCGCCCGCAAGTTCGCTGCCAGGTTCATCGCCCCCGACACCGACCGCCGCGGACACTCCCGCACCAAGAACGAGCTCACATCACCAGCGGCCAGCCGATCAAGCGAAAGCCCGCCCACCCGCTCGACGCGATCTTCCA
>JBEKYV010000031.1:0-14443 GCA_049510515.1 Solirubrobacteraceae bacterium
CCGTACTCCACGCCGTTGTGCACCATCTTCACGAAGTGCCCGGCGCCGGCGGGGCCGAAGTGCTGCCATCCGCGCGGCCCGATCGCGGCGACGCTGGTCTCGTTGGTCGGCGGCGCCAGCACGTCGAGGAAGGGTGCCAGCCGTTTCACCGCGCGGGTGGGGCCACCGACCATCATGCAGTAGCCCACTTCCAGGCCCCACACGCCCCCGGAGGTGCCCACGTCAACGTAGTGGATGCCGTCTTTTTTGAGCCGTGTGGCGCGCAGCTTGTCTTCGGTCCACTTGGTGTTGCCGCCGTCCACGATCGTGTCGTCGCGGTCCAGCAGCTTGGTGAGCTTGTCGATCGTCTGCTGAGTGATCTCGCCGGCGGGCAGCATCAGCCACACCGTGCGCGGCGCATCGAGGCGCTTGACGAGGTCGGCCAGCGAGGAGGCGCCGACGGCGCCGTTGGATACGGCCTGCCCCACGGCGTCGCGGTTGGCGTCGTACACCACCACCTGATGCTCGGAGTCGCGCAGGATGCGGTGCGACATGCCGCCCCCCATCTTGCCCATGCCGATGAACCCGATCTGGCTCATTGCTCCTCCTCTGGTGTAGGTTTCATGCGTACGCGCAGTAAAGGTATCCATTTGAGGCCCTACCCATGCGTGGCGGTGGCACCCACGCGCGAGGAGACGAGAGAGGTGAGCACTTGAGCCCCGACCCCACAGGCCAGCGGCCCGACCGCAATCTCGCCCTGGAGCTGGTGCGCGTCACCGAGGCGGCCGCTTTGGCCGCCGCACGGCTGGTCGGCAAAGGTGACAAGGAGGCCGCCGACCAGGCCGCCGTGGACGGGATGCACTACGCGCTGCAATCCGTGCAGATGGACGGCGTGGTGGTGATCGGTGAGGGCGAGAAGGACGAGGCGCCGATGCTGGCCAACGGCGAGCACATCGGCGACGGCTCTCCGCCGGAGGTGGACATCGCGGTGGACCCGCTGGAGGGCACCACGCTTGCTGCCCACGGGATGCCGAGCGCGCTGGCAGTGATCGCGCTCTCCAGCCGCGGCACGATGTTCGACCCCGGTCCGTGCGTGTACATGGAAAAGATGGTGGGCTCCCCGGCGATCGCCGATCTGCTCGACCTCGATCGTCCGCTGCCGGAGACGGTCGCCCTGATCGCCGAGCGCAAGGGCTGCGAGATCGGTGACGTGGATGTGGTTGTGCTCGATCGCCCCCGCCACGAGCAGGGCATCAAGGCGATCCGTGAGGCGGGCGCGCGGGTGCGGCTGATCCCCCACGGCGACGTGTCTGCCTCGCTGCTGGCGGTCACCGAGCGCTCTCCGGTGGATCTGCTGTGGGGCATCGGCGGCACCCCCGAGGGGGTGATTTCGGCGGCGGCGATCAAGTGCCTCGGCGGCCAGCTGCTGGGGCGGCTGTGGCCGCGCAACGAGCACGAGCGCTCCGCGGCGCTTGACGCCGGCTACGACCTGAAGCGGATCCTCGACCGCGACGACCTGGTGGCGGGCGAGGACGTGTTCTTCTCCGCCACCGGCATCACCGACGGCGACGTGCTGCAGGGCGTGCGCTACCCGAGCGCCGGCGGGGCCAGCACCGAATCGCTCGTGATGCGCACTCGCTCGGGCACCGTGCGGCGCATCAGCGCGCGCCACGACCGCGCGAAGCTGCGGGCGCTGTACGGCGACGCGCGGTTCGGGTAGTTCCAGGGCGCTGTAGGGCGACGCACGCCGCTTCCTTCGCTCCCCTGCCATGTGCCGCCCCCTCCGGAGGAATGTCTCAAAAAATTCGCCTATACCACTTCACAAGATGAAGGGTTGAGTTAGGCCGAGCCTGCGTGGAGCGCCTGATGAGGTCAGACGAACAGGTCAGCTGCGGTGACAAGCAGCACATCGTCCGCGGCAGCCTTTGTGCGCACCTCCTTGGTGAAGCTCTCGCGGGCGAATAGAACGCGCCGGGCATCAGCTGCCTGGGGGCCGAGCTGTTTCTGCTTGGTGTACAGATCCTGGAGGACCTCGGCGCCGGCGACGCGCCGCCACTTACACGATCCCATCAGCACATACCGGTGCTTACGCACGCCGACCACGTCCACCTCCACCTGTCCGTTGCGCGACCACCACGAGCCGATCTGCTGGGGAGCACCAATGCTGTTCTCGTCGGCGTAGGCTCCGAGCCAGCGCCGGCAGCATTGCTCGAAGGACCAGCCCATGAGATTGTCCAGGTTGGCGAGGATCTCATCGCGAACCTCATCGACGCGCCCGCGCTCCAGACGGCTGCGGTTGTTGGCGACGAAGCGAAACCAGAATCGGAAGTAGGGGTCGGCGATCTGGTAGCTGGAACGATCCTCGATGCCATCCGCCGCAAGCGGGTAGCGAGGAGCAATGTACCCGAGATCCTCCAAGCGCTCCAGCTTGCGCGCGAGGTTGCCGGTGGGTACCCGTGCCTGCTGGGCGATCTCGTTGTGGTGCGTGGCGCCTTTGGCGACGGCGCCCAGGATCGCCAGATACGTGCCCGGATCGCGAATCCCCTCCCCCTCACGCAGCAGGTGCCGGGGGTCGTCGTAAAGCGAGGAGTCCTTCGCGAGGATCCGCTCAGCGATGACACGCTCCAACCTACCGGTGCCTGCCCAGAGCTGATACTGAGGTGTGCCACCAAGCACGGCCCACCGGCGCAACAGCTCCACAGGATTGCTTGTGCCGGCAAAGGCCGCGGACTCGCGATAGTCCAGTGGCTGCAAACGCGGCCGCGCGGTCGCGCGGCCAAACAGCGGTGCGCCACGATCAAGCAGCCGCTCCATCAATGTCAGGGCACTCCCGGAGAGCACGAGCGTGATAGGCAGTCCGTCACGATCCCACTGGTCCCAGTGGCGCTGAATGATTGAGTCAAGTGCACCCTGAGCGGCCTTCAGCCATTGAAACTCATCAAGAATCACAGTCAGCGGCTCGCGCCGCGCCTGCTCCCCAAAGAACCGCAGCGCATCGTCCCAAGTGGCGAAGGAAAGCGCATCGGACCCCAGTAGCGTCCTTCCTGCCTCGCCGGCCAGCAGTTTGAGATGCTGATGTTCACTCTGCTCGTCCCCCTGAACAGACACAGTCCGCACGCCTGTGAACGTGCGGGCCAGCAGGAAGCTCTTGCCCACCCTGCGACGGCCTATCACCACGATCAGCGCAGGGGGCGAAGCGGCGGCCTCCAGCATTTGGCGCTGCTCGCGCTCCCGGTCGATCAACCGTCGCACCTAAAGCACTATAACATAAGTTGCAACCTACGATATAGCCACTGTGGTGTCCAGGCGTTGCCCCATCCCGCGTGTTGTGCAATCGCCCCCGGGCTGGCTTTCGGTCACGTCCTCGCCAGCCGGCCCACGCGGGACTTCGCCAGATCGAGACGGGCGAGCGAGCGCAGGAAGCCGTGGGTGACGATCACGTGGATGCGCGACTGGGTGGCGTTGTAGAGGCGGAGGCTGATCCCTGAGGCGATCGCCGGGTGGAAGTTGGCGACCTCCACCTCGATGTGCAGCCCGTCGGCGATGCGCCGCACATCGATCTGCAGGTGGCCCTTGCTCTCGCGCCCGGCGCGCGCAACCAAAAGGCCCCGCTCGATCCGCCAGCGCACCACGCCATGGTCGGCCCCCAGTTCATATTCCGGGGCGCGGAAGGCGAGCAGCGTGAGCGGCCGGAAGAGCAGTACCACAAAGCGCTCCCGTTCGGTGTAGCGGACCTGCACCAGCCCGAGCGTGGCGCGGGTGAGAAAGCGCCAGTAGGTGCGCGCCAGCCGCTCCAGGTTCTCAGCCGACCACAGCTCGCCGAGCACACGCTCGCTGAGCGCCAGGTCGGCGGCCTGCACAGAGCGCATCGCCCCGGTGTCCGCATCCACACTCGTGTGGTCGCACAGGTTGGTGATCGCGGCCTTCGCCGGCACCCGTTGAGCCTAGCTCGCGGAGGCTAGCTCGCGGTGGCGCCGCCGGTGGTGGCGGAGGCTTGTGCAGCGGGGGAGGAGCCGGTGGGCGATTCGGATGGCGAGCTCGTGGAGGTCGGGCTCGTCGGCGAAAGCGTGGTCGAGAAGGCCGACTGGCCGAGCGCCGGGCTGTTGGGCACGCTGCCGACGATCTGCGTGCCGATCCGCACCGTTTCCCTGATCGCGAGCGCTCGCGCGGCGCCCGAGGTGAGGTCCCACACGGCCCCGCTGTGGCCATAGGGCCCACGATCGAGCACCGGCGCGGTGAGCATGTGACCGCCGTATGAAATCCGGACCAACGTCCCGCATGGAAGGGTGCGGCTGGCGACTCCCACGAGCTTCGGCGTCAGCTTCTGCCCGCACGCGGTGGTGTGCCCGTAGAACCCGGGCCCATACCACGTCGCCACGGTCTGCTTACTCACTGAGCCGGGCGTGGGCGCCGCTCCGCCAGATGTGGTGCTGTTGGTTTCGGCAAGCGCCCGCGCGGCAGGCATGGCGAAGGGCCCGGCGATGCCGAGCAATGCGGCCAACAGGCCAGCCACAAGGGCGTGCTTGAGCGAAACAGTGTGCATAGTCGTCGTCGTACGCCTACGAGGTGAGCTGACGGGCTCGCGCCTGAATGGCGCTACGGCCCCGATGAGGCCGATTCGCCCCCGCGGAGCGAACGACTCGCTCCGCAATGGATCCCCCGCCCCCGACGACCTGAGCCGCAGAGGTTCGGCGTGCGCGGAGTATACATAGCTCCGCCGGACGTGTTGCTCAGCCGCCGGCCAGCCGCGCGAGCGCGTCCCGCAGCACGCGCCCACCGGCCGAGAGCCCCGTCTGAGCGAGCTCGCCGACGAGCTCGACCATCGAGGCTGCCAGCTCGCTGCTGCTCGGCGGCTGCACCGGGCGCCCCATCTCGATCGTCTCCTCAGACTCGAAGCCTTGACGGGGCACCGGCGGCTCGGAGGGCTTGCGCACAACGCGGGGTTTGGGGGTCGGCTTGGGCTTTGGCTTGGGCCGAGTGTTTCGTTTGGGCTTTTCCGACCCCCGCTCGGCCTTCGCGGCCGCGCTCTTCCGCGCGGCGGCCCGGCGCGCGCTGGGGCGCTGGGGGCGGGTGCTGGGCAGGCTCGAAAGCACGCCCGGCTCCGCGGCTCCGCTGGCCGCGGGCGGCGTGGGGTTAGTTGGAGGCGACGTCGCGCCGACCCGGCGGGGCCTGCCGGATCGTTTCTCTTTGCTCGCGGGACTCATCTGAGTGCGCAATCATCGCGCATTGGGCCTCCGGCATACGGGACGGACGCTCGCAGGCGTTAATATGAGCGACGTACGGCTGTAATGTGGGGCGGGCCGCGACCGCGGGGGCGGCAGGTGCTCGCCGTCCTGCTGCCGCTGTCGCGTTTGGCGTACAGCCCTCCCGGCACGAAATCGCTGTCTAAGGAAACGGAAACCGATGTCAGTAGTCGAACTGCAGGAGCTCGATGAGATCAAGGGCCTGTTGGCGAAGGGCCAGCAGGTGGGGGTGTTGACGTTCGCGGAGATCTCCACCGCGACCTCGGAGTTGGACCTCGACGAGACCGACGTCGAGGAGCTGCACGGCTTCTTCGAGAAATCGGAGATCGAGATCGTCGAGGACATCGATCCGGCGACCGCCGCGGCATCGCAGGTCGAGCGCGCGCCGGACAAGCGCGGCCGGCGCAAAGCGAAAGCGACGCTCGACCTCAAGCCGGACATGACGACCGACTCGCTGCAGCTGTTCCTCAAGGACATCGGCAAGGTGCGGCTGCTGACCGCCCAGGAGGAGGTCGATCTCGCCAAGCGCATCGAGCGCGGCGACCTCGACGCCAAGCAGAAGATGGTCGAGTCCAACCTCCGCCTGGTGGTGTCGATCGCGAAGAACTACCGCAACCAGGGTCTCCCCTTCCTCGATCTGATCCAGGAGGGTACGCTCGGGCTGGTGCGCGCGGCGGAGAAGTTTGACTACCGCAAGGGCTTCAAGTTCTCCACGTACGCCACCTGGTGGATCCGCCAGGCGATCGCCCGGGCGCTGGCGGACAAGGCGCGCACGATCCGCATCCCTGTGCACGTCGTCGAGAAGCTCAACAAGATCGGCCGCGCCGAGCGCAAGCTGGTGACCGAGCTGGGCCGCGAACCGACCGCCGAGGAGATCGCCGACATCACCGGGATCGACCCCGAAGAGGTGGACTCGATCAAGCGCTCCGCGCAGGCGCCCGTCTCGCTGGAGAAGCCGGTGGGCGACGAGGAGGAGTCGGAGTTCGGCCAGTTCATCGCCGACGAGCGCGCCGAGTCCCCCTACGAGCGGGCCGCCGAAATCCTCACCAAGGAGGCGCTGCGCGAGGCCCTGGAGAACCTCTCCTACCGCGAACGGCGCGTGCTGGAGCTGCGCTACGGCCTCGGCGGCGAGCATCCCCGCACGCTCGACGAGGTCGGCCGCACCTTCAACGTCACGCGCGAGCGCATCCGTCAGATCGAGAACCAGTCGCTGAAGAAGCTGCAGTCGCTCGCGGAGGCCCAGAAGCTCCGCGACGTCGCGTAGGCATCGTCCACGCGCCGCGGAGGCGCTCAAGCCCCCCGGCGGGGATGCCGATGCGAGAGGCATGTTCGACGTGCAGGCAGCTCTGCGTGAGCTGGTCAACCGCCATGGCTCGGATCTGCACCTGAAGGTCGACGCGCCGCCGCTCTACCGCGTGGACGGCGTTCTGGCGCGCGATCAGCAGACCGGCCCGCTGAGCGCCGAGGACACCGAGCACGCGCTGCACGACCTGCTGCACGACCCCGTGAAGCTGCAGGAATTTACCGAGCAGCACGAGGTGGACTTCTCCTTCGAAATCGTCGGCCTCGCCCGCTACCGCATCAACGCCTTCCGCCAGCGCGGCGTGATCTCGCTGGCCTGCCGTGCGATCCCCCACAAGATCAGCTCGATCGAGGAATTGACGCTGCCCTCCGTGGTGCGGGAACTGGCCGAGGAGGAGCGGGGGATCGTGCTGCTCACAGGCACCACCGGCTCGGGCAAGTCGACGACGCTGGCGGCGATGATCGACCACATGAACGAGACGATGGCCAAGCACATCGTCACGATCGAGGACCCGATCGAGTTCGTGCACAGCGACAAGCGCTCGGTGATCAACCAGCGCGAGGTGGGGATGGACACCGCCTCCTTCAAGCGCGCTCTGCGGCGCGTGCTGCGCCAGGACCCCGATGTGATCCTGGTGGGGGAGATGCGCGACGACGAGACCGTCCAGACCGCTCTCTCGGCGGCCGAGACCGGTCACCTCGTGCTCTCCACGATCCACACGGTCGACGCGACCGAGTCGATCAACCGGATGCTCGACTTCTTCCCGCCCCACCAGCACGCCCAGGCGCGCTCGATGATCGCGGGCACGGTGAAGGGCGTAATCTCCCAGCGCCTCGTCCCGGGCGCCGACGGCGGCCGGGTGGCGGTGTGCGAGATCCTCAGGATGACCGGCCGCGCGCGCGACATGATCGTCGACCCCGCCCAGACGGGCAAGCTGCACGAGGTCATCACGGCGGGCGGGTACTACGGCATGCAGACGTTCGACCAGGCCCTCTTCGGGCACCTCAAGGCCGGGCGGGTCACCGTCGAGGACGCGCTGCGCGTCGCCTCCAGCCCGCACGACTTCAAGCTGCTCGTGCAGGCCGACGGCCGCCGCGGCACCACGATGGAGGACGTTGCCTCGGCGCAGGAGCAGCGCGGCGAGCCGCCCGCGGGGTCGGCGACATCCTCCCCCGCCGCGCCCCCGCAGCCGGTCCTCGTGCCCGAGCCGTCATCCAATGGCGCACCCCCGCAGCCGACCGGTCCCACCCCGGGAAGCCGGCCGCCGCTCACAGTCGCGTAGCCTTTCCAGTGCTTCATTTGGTAAAGTGGTGGGGTGGCTACAGATGAGACATGTCCGGTGTGTCGCACGGCGGAGATCGTGTGCGGCAAGTGGACGCTGCTGTTGATCCGCGAGCTGGCGGAGGGCCGCTCGCGCTTCTGTGAGCTGGAGCGCTCGCTGGAGGGGATCAGCCCGCGCACGCTCTCGCTGCGTCTGCGCGCCCTGGAGGAGGAGGGGATCGTCGCGCGCCAGACCTTCTCCGAGGTGCCCCCGCGCGTGGAGTACGCGCTCACCGAGAAGGGCACTGCGCTGCTGCCGATCATCGACGGCATGCGCGTCTACGGCGAGCGCTGGATCGTCCAGGGCTGCGGCGATGAGCGGACCAGCTCCGCGGTGTTCGCGCAGACGCCGGTCGCCGCGGTCGCCTGAGCCTGCAACGTCCGCTGCGCAGAGCAGGAGCGCCGGAGCCCCCGGCGAAGGTGAAGCCTCGATGCGCTCACACCAGCTCGAGACAGCCATCACGCAGTTCGTGCACGACGCCGCGGCCCACCTGCAGGCCGAGCTTGAAGCCGGCGCGGAGGTGCCGTTCGAGTTGGAGTCGCACGGCCCGCGTGCGGAATCGCCGCGTGTGGAGTCGCACGCCCCGCGGGGGCAAGGACGGTGGCCGGGGAAGGGGAGAGAAAGGGCGCAGGGCCAGGGCGCCCAGCTGTACTGCTACCGCCCCCTCACCGCGGCATTCATCGGAGCGCGATGGCCGGCGCTGGCGAGCCTGGAGAGCTGCGGGGCGGCGGAACGGCTGCTCGAATGCCTGCAGGGCCTCGACCGCTACCTGCTGCAGTGCGACGTGCGGATCGGGCGCGGCGACCGGCGCTCGCGTGCCACGGTGGTGCTGCGCACGCTGCTGGAGGAGCTGTTCGCCGAGCACACCGACTTCGCGCTCGACGGCGAGCGGCTGCGCACGGCGCTGGCGCGGCTGGACGCGACGGCCTTCACCAACGCCGGCGAGGTGGCGTTGATCGAGACGCTGCACGGCATGGGCATGGTCGCGCCGGAGCTGGCTCACACCCGCGCCCCGGCGATCGGCCGGCCCGAGCTGGCGTGGGCGCTGGCGCGCTTTGAGATGGGCTGCGAACGCTCCTCGGAACTTGAGGCTTTGAGCGACCACCTGCTGGCGCTGCGAGCGCTGCTGGAGCCGGAGGGCCCCGCCAGCGGTCTGCTCGCCGGCCGGCTGGCGGCGCTGTGCGCGGTGCCGGAGGAGCGCGCCGGCCTCACGCGGCGGACGCTGAAGGCGATCGCGCTGGAGCGCGAAGCGATCACCGGCGCGGCCGTGGAGCACGCGAGTTGCGACGCGCTGGTGGCGGAGCTCGCCGGGCATCTGCGGGCGGTGCTGCGGGACGTGGTGAGCGGTCACCTGCCCCCCGATCTCGTGCGCTGTGCCGACTCGCTGCTCTCCGCGCAGGAGCCCACGCAGCAGGGACCCCCGGAGCCGACGATCCACGAGGAGCCGATCAGGGCGCGGCGGGGACGGCGCCTGGCGCCACGAGAGCCGGCCACCCCGGCACCGGCCTACAAGCCCGACGATCAGATCAACACAACCATCATGCGCATGCGTCGCCTCGCCGCAAGATCAGGCGAACAAATGCCGAGCGACGAAGTCGAGACCGGCGAGATCCTGCACGTCACCATCTAGGTGGGGCACGAGGATCGGGTGGGCGTCGCCCAGCTCCCGCGACAGCCGCTCCACCGTGGCACGGTCGCGCTGCACGAGCACATCGAAGTCGGCGAGGTTGCCCGCCACGCGCCCCGCGAGGCGCTCGCCCAGCTCGTCGCTCAGCAGCGCCTTGACCTCGGCGACGGTGTGTCCGTCTAGGCCGTCGCTGTGGACGCGGTTGACGATCAGCCCCGCCCGCGACATCCCCGCCGCGCGCAGCTGCTCGGCGAAGAAGATTGCCTCGCGTGCCGGCTCGGGCTCGGGCGAGGTGACGAGCAGGAAGGCGGTGGCGGGGTCGCGCAGCAGCTCATCGACCACGCGCGCGCGCTCGCGGAAGCCGTCGAGCATCCCGCCGAGCGCGCCGAAGAAGACCGACAGCTCGCCGATCAGGTCGACGCCGGTGAAGCGCGAGAACATCGACAACACCAAGCCGCTGCCGCGGCCGACGAGGCGCGCGGCGAAGTTGCCGGGCGCCAGGAACATCCGCACCGAGCGGCCTTCCAGGAAGCGGCTCATGCGCATCGGCGCGTCGAGGAAGTCGAGCGCGTTGCGGGCGGGCGGGGTGTCGAGCACGATCGTGTCGAAGCGCCCTTCGCGGTGCAGCTCGTAGAGCTTGGCGATCGCGCTGAACTCCTGGGTGCCGGCGACGGCGCCCGATATCTCCTGGTAGATGCGATTGCCCAGCACCTCCTCGCGGGCGCGCTCGTCGGGAGCGATGCGGCCGATCAGCGTGTCGAAGGTGCGCTTGGCGTCGAGCATCGTCGCCCACAGCTCGCCCTTGCACTCGATCCCCTGCGCCGCCAGCAGCGCGGGGTCGATCCTGCGAGGCTCGTCGTCGAGCTCGTCGATACCCAGCGCGCTTGCCAGGCGCCGCGCGGGGTCGATCGTCACGACAGCGACCCGCTGCCCTTTGCACGCCAGCCCCAACGCGAGCGCCGCCGAGGTGGTGGTCTTGCCCACGCCGCCCGGGCCGGCGCAGATGCAGACGCTCTTGCCACGCAGCCGCTTGGCGAGGGGTGAGGCGGTTGCCCGTGGCACGGGGGGATCGTAGTCGTGCAGGAATCCGACCACCACGTGCGAATACTCACGACGAGGCATTCCCAACATTCGAGGAGCCCGCCGTGCAACCAAGGGCAAAGGTCATCGCGTTCGCCAACCAGAAGGGCGGGGTGGCAAAGACAACCACAACGCTGAACCTCGCGGCCGCCTTCGCCGAGGCGGGGCACCGCGTGCTGTGCGTGGACATGGACCCCCAGGGCAACCTGACGATGTCGCAGGGGATCGACCCGGACACGCTGGAGAAATCGATGTACGACGTGCTGGTGCACAAGACCTCGATCCGCGAGGTGATCCGCCGCCGCGAGGTGGACATCGCCTGCGCCTCGATCGACCTGGCGGGCGCGGAGATCGCGATGAGCACGATGATCGGCCGCGAGCGCTCGCTGCAGAAGGCATTCGAGCCGATCAGAGAGGACTACGACTTCATCTGCATCGACACCCCGCCCTCCCTGGGGCTGCTGACGATCAACGCGCTGACGGCGGCCGACAAGGTGATCGTCCCCGTGCAGTGCGAGTATCTGTCGATGCGCGGTTTGATCCAGCTGCAGAACACTTTGGCGATGATCCGCGAGAACCTCAATCCGGACGTCGACATCGAGGGTATCCTTCCGACGTTGGTCGATTCACGCACGATCCACGCCAAAGAGGCGATCGAGATCCTCGAGGAGAACTTCGGGGATCGCGTGTTCGCCTCGCGCATCCGCAAGACGGTGCGCTTCGCCGAGGCTCCGGTGAAGGGCATGTCGGTGCTCAAGTACGAGCCGGAGGGCGTGGCGGCGCAGTCATACCGCGACCTCGCGCACGAGGTGCTCGCCCACGGCTCCACCGAGATAGCGGCGCGGCGGGGCCCAATCGTGGCCCCGGCCCCGGCAGTCGCCCCCGAGGGCACGCCCGTCGCCGAGGCCCCCCAGGAGGTGGTTGGTCATGGCTCAAAGTAAACGCGCAAGCATGCGGGAGGGCCCGCTGGCGGCGCTGTTCAGCAAGACCGAGGAGGAACAGGCGAAGGAGTCTGAGGAGCAACCGACCGCGAAGGAGCCTGCCGAAGAGCCCTCCGCGAAGAAGCAGCCCGAGGCCGAGAAGCAACGCGAGGCCCCGGCAAAGCAGCCGGAGGAGGTCGAAGAGGACAGCACCCCCCCGATCCCCACCCCCCGTGAGCGACTGCGAAACGTCTTCTCCGCGGAGATCCCGGCGAACATGATGGAGCGGGCTGCCGACACCCCCGCGACCGCGGCCGGAGCCGCCGCCGCAGCAACCGAGGACGCGCCCCCGCCCGTCGACGTGTACGCGCGCGAAGAGTCCCAGGCCGCGATGGGCGGCAGCCAGCCGGTGGTGCACCCCGTGATCCGCGTGGTCGGCGTCGGCGGCGCGGGCGTGAACGCCGTCAACCGCATGGTCGAGGCCGAGGTGGAGGGCGTGGAGTTCCTCGCGATCAACACCGACCTGCAGTCGCTGCAGCAGTCCACGGCGGACATCACCCTGCACATCGGCGCCGAGCTGACGCGCGGCCTCGGCTCGGGCTCGGACACCGACCTCGGCAGGGCGGCGGCGATGGAGGACTACGACCGCGCCAAGGCGCTGCTGAAGGGCTCGGACATGATCTTCATCACCGCGGGCGCCGGCGGCGGCACGGGCACCGGCGCGGCGCCGATCATCGCGCGGATCGCCCGCGAAGTGGGCGCGCTGGCGGTGGCGATCGTCACCAAGCCGTTCGGCTTCGAGGGCTCGCGCCGCGCCGAGGCCGCCGAGCAGGGCATCAAGGCGCTGGCCGAAGAGGTGGACACGCTGATCGTCGTCCCCAACAACCGCCTTTTGAGCGTGCTGGACAAGCAGACCTCGATGGTCGACGCCTTCCGCGTGGCAGACGACGTGCTGCGCCAGGGCGTGCAGGGGATCTCCGACCTCGTGACGTTGCCGGGCCTGATCAACCTCGACTTCGCCGACGTGCGCACGATCATGAGCGGCGCCGGCAACGCGCTGCTCGGCATCGGCATGGGCGCCGGCGGCGAGCACCGCGCGACCGAGGCCGCGATGAAGGCGGTCGAGTCGCCGCTGCTCGAAACCTCGATGGAGGGCGCGCGCTCGATCCTGCTCTCCATCACCGGCGGACGCGACCTCTCGCTGTGGGAGGTCAACGAGGCCGCCAAGGCGGTCTCAGAGGCGGCCCACCCGGACGCCAACATCATCTTCGGCGCGATGGTCGACGAGAAGCTCGAGGACCAGGTGTGGGTCACGGTCGTAGCGACCGGCTACGAGCAGGAGCGCCAGCGCTTCACCGCCCGAGGCCGCCTGGAGGAGCCCGCGGGCGAGCCCCGCGTGCAGCGAGCCAGCAGCAGCCCCCGACGCGAGCGCAGCCGTGCAGCCACCTCGGTGGAGCTGGACGTACCAGAGTTCATGCCGCGAGGCTGAACCACTCGCCGATCCCAAGTCGCTCGCGCCCAATCAAGCGGGGGCAGGGGGCGCGTCCGCGCGCGTGTTTGAGCATCCCACCCGCCCGGGGGCGGGACCTCCGTGCCCCGCCACGACGTTGGGTATTGACAAGTTGTAGAAGGTATGTCTATAATGTCGCTCACGGCAGCCTTGGGTGGTTGTCGGGCAAGAGAACATAGGTATGGTTGGGGTCGCCTCTTGGTCGGCCTTGCAACTGCGCAGCAGGGGAAAGCATTTTTCTGGGAGAGGGACCGGGTCGTTTTAGATGAGGGAGCTTGTTCAGCGTGGTTTCTAGAGGGAGAAACGTGTCAGGGATGTATGTTGCGATAGCCGGGGCTGATGCTAGATGCGCCAGCATGGCGCTGTCGCATCTCTCTCTCTCTCTCTCTCTTTTCGGCTAGACCCCTAGCCGAGACCGCTCATCGTCCGGCGCCGTGGCGCCGCTTTGTCCCCCTTTCCGCGGGGGCGGGGGATACTCTGGCCCAGACCGGCTTCTCGGCCGTGTGCGGGAGGTCCGTGTAGTGCCGCGGGTGCGCACAAGGGCGAAGTCCCCGGCACGCGCCGGCGTCGATGAGGCGCGGCGCCAGACGGTTGGGGGTCAGTGCGAGGGCGTCTCCGAGAACCAGCTGGTGGAGATCCAGCGCTCGCGGCTGCTGGCGGGCGCGGTCGGCGCGATCGAGGAGCTGGGTTACGCCAACACGACGGTGGAGCACATCACCTCGCGTGCGCGGGTGTCGCGGCGCACGTTCTATGAGCTGTTCGAGAACCGCGAGGCGTGTCTACGGGCGTTGTTCGACGACGTGCTGGTGACGATCGAGCGTGAGCTGGCCGCGGCGGACTTGGCGGGTTTGGGTTGGCGTGAGCGGGTGCGGGGTGGCCTGTGGGTGATCCTGTCGTTCTTCGATCGTGAGCCGGCGCTCGCGCGGGTCTGTGTGGTGCAGGTGCTGCGCGGTGGCGAGGAGGTGTTGGGGCGCCGCGAGGAGGTCCTCGCACGGCTGGCCGGGGTGGTTGACGAGGGTCGCCGGGAGAGCGCGCGGGGTGGGGATTGCACGGCGCTGACCGCGGAGGGGCTGGTCGGGGCGGCGTTCGCGATCGTCCATGGGCGGCTGTTGCACGAGACGCGCCAATCGTTGACGGGTCTGCTCGGTGAGTTGATGGGCCTGATCGTGCTGCCCTACCTGGGGGCCGCAGTCGCGCGTCGTGAGCGCACGCGGGCGGTGCCGGCAGCCAAGGTCACAACCCGCAGGCCGGTGGGGCGTGAGCGGCAGGAGGTCGACCCGTTGCAGGAGGTGCCGATGCGCCTGACGTATCGCACCGCTCGGGTGCTCGAGTGCATCGCGTCGCGGCCGGGGACCAGTAACCGTGAGGTCGCCGAGCGTGCGGGGATCTCCGACCAGGGCCAGGTGTCGAAGCTGCTCGCGCGCTTGGAGCGTCTCGGTCTCGCGGCCAACACTGGCGAG
>JBEKYV010000310.1:0-4735 GCA_049510515.1 Solirubrobacteraceae bacterium
CTGATCCAGAAGTCCACCCGGGAGGGCTTCGGGCTGACCGTCTCGGAGGCGATCTGGAAGGCGCGCCCGTTCATCGGCGGCAACGTCGGCGGGATCCCGCTGCAGGTGGAGGATGGGGTGACGGGCTTTCTCGTTTCCAGTACCGAGCAGTGCGCCGAGCGCGCCCACGAGATCCTCGAGGATCCCGCGCTTGGCAAGTCGCTGGGCAAACGCGGCAAGGAGCACGTGCGCGCCAACTTCCTCACGCCGCGCTACCTTCGGGACTACTTGAAGATCTTCAACGAGCTGCGAGAGTCATGACCGATACGCCGGCACAGCGAGCCCCGCTGGTGCTGGTGAGCAACCGGGGGCCGGTGACCTTCCAGGCGGGAGGCGAGGTGCAGCGCGGCTCGGGAGGCCTCGTGACGGCGCTGACCGGGCTGGCGTCGCACCGCGAGGCGGTGTGGATCGCCTCGGCGATGAGCGAGCAGGATCTGGAGGTCTCGCGCGGCCACGGCGGCCGCGCCTTCCCCGTGCGCTCGCCCGCGGGCGAAGAGTTCCTGGTGCGGCTCGTGGCGAGCGATCCCGAGGCGTACGACCGCTTCTACAACGTGTTCGCCAACCCGATGCTGTGGTTTATCCAGCACTACCTGTGGGATCTCTCCAACGCCCCGGACATCCGCCGCCACGAGATCGAGGCGTTTGAGTTTGGCTACAACGTCGTCAATGAGGATCTCGCGCGGGCGGTGGTGGAGGAGCTGGAGGGGGCGAGCGAGCCGGTGGTGATGGTGCACGACTACCACCTCTACACGCTCCCCGACCTCGTGCGCAGAGCGCGCCCGGACGTGTTTTTGCACCACTTCATCCACATCCCCTGGACGCAGTCGGACGCGTGGCGGGTGCTGCCCTCGCGGATCCGCGAGGAGATCTTCACGGGATTGCTGGCCAACGACATCATCGGCTTCCACACGCGCTCCTATCGGCGCAACTTCCTGCAGTGCTGCGCGGACCTGATGGATCTCGAGGTGGACTTCGAGCGCGGCAGCGTGCGCTACGGCGAGCGTGAGGTGTGGGTGAGGGCCTACCCGCTGCCGATCGACCACCGCGCGACGCGGCGCATCTCCCAGGGCGCGCGCGTGAAGGAGCTGGAGCGCGAGCTGCTGGCGCGCCGGCGGGACTTCCTGATCCTGCGCGTCGACCGCGCCGACCTGTCGAAGAACGTGCTGCGGGGCTTCTCGGCGTTCGACCTGTTCCTCGAGCAGCACCCCGAGTTCTCCGAGCGCGTGACGTTCATGGCCCAGCTGATGCCCTCGCGTACGGACGTGCCCCAGTACGCCGAGTACCTGGAGCGGATCGAGGCGCTGGTGGCTGTCGTCAACCACCGCCACGGCACGCCCGACTGGATGCCGATCCAGCTGAAGCTGCGCGACGATCTGGAGGAGGCGATGGCGGCGTACAAGCACTACGACGTGCTGCTGGTCAACGCGATGTTCGACGGCATGAACCTCGTCGCCAAGGAGGGCCCTTTGGTCAACGAGCGCGAGGGCGTGTCGATCCTCTCCGAGAACACCGGCGCGCACGAGGAGCTGGGGGAGTATGCGCTGTCGGTCAACCCGTTCGACATCCAGGAGCTGGCGGATTCGATCTTCGCGGCGTTGACGATGGCCCCGGCCGAGCGCCACCGCCGCGCGCGGGGTCTGACGGAGATCGTCACCTCGCGCGATCCCGGCGACTGGGTCGACGAGCAGCTGGCGGACATCCGCGCGAAGGGGATGGGGCGGTAGGGGCGGGCTCGCACAGAGGCAAATCGTTTTGTCTCTATCACTTCATTTTGGGAAGTGAAGGAGGGGTTGTTGACTCATTTTTTGGGACCCCACCACTTCATTTTGTAAAGGAGGGAGGAGGTGTTGATTCATCGTTTGGAGCCCCAACCACTTCATTTTGTAAAGGGTTGGAGGGGGTGGTTGATACATTTTTTTTGAGCCCAACCACTTCATCTTGTGAAGAAGGGGGGAGTGTGTTGATTCACCTTTTGGAGCCCAACCACTTCATTTTGTAAAGGGTTGGGGGTCGATATCGATGACATGTCCCGCCCCCGCTCGCTCGTCATCGGGCCTCCCGTCAGCCGTAGCCGGTCAGCCCTGCCCCTCCGCCGCGCATCGGTCGCGCATCGGTCGCGCCGATCGGCCGCGCACACCGCCCCCTGTTATCATCCGCGCCCGTTCGCATGACCCTGCCCGCACCCACATACGATCTAGTGCTGCTGCTCGACGCCGAGGCGGAGGAGCCGGCGCGCGCGAAGATCCTGGCGGACGCCCGCGAGGCGATCGCGGCGCAGGGCGAGCTGCTGCGCGACGACGATTGGGGGGACCGGGCGCTCACCTACCCGATCGCCCACAAAGCGACGGCGAAGTACCACCTGCTGCAGTTCCATGCCGGCTCCCCGGAGCTGCTGAGCGGCCTCGACCGCACCCTGCGGATCGCAGACGAGGTGGTGCGTTTCCGGATCGTCAAGCTCAAGCCGGGCACCCCGGAGGCGCCGGACATGAGCGCCCCCGGTGCGAGCGCAGCGGTTGTGGCTGCGCCGACGCCTGAGCCGGTCGCCGCGGCCGTTGAGCCTGGCTAGACTCCTACACGTGAACCCGCTGGAGAGCAGCGATCAATCGATCCCCCGCACGGACGTGCTGAGAGCGTCCCCGCCGATGTTCGAGTCGCGCCTCCTGGACTTCTTCTCGCGCGTGCACCCCGCGGTGCCGCCGCTGCTGTTCCTGCCGCTGATCGCGGTGATGACCGCTTGGAGCCTCGCGCAGCAGAGCGTGGCGGCGACGGTGGGCCTCGCGGTGGCCGGGTATGCCCTGTGGACGCTGTTTGAGTACTGGCTGCACCGGCTGGTGTTCCACTTCGAGCCCGACCACGGCATCGGCGCGCGCCTGCACTGGATCATCCACGGCATCCATCATGAGCACCCCAACGATCCGCTGCGCCTGGTGATGCCGCCGGCTGTGAGCGTGCCGCTGGCGGCGGTCGTGTTCGGCGTGCTGTACGTGGCCTTCGGCCAACGCTACGCCCCGGGGCTGGCGGTGGGTTTTTTCGCGGGGTATGTGGTGTACGACATGCTGCACTACTACCTGCACCACTTCGCCCCCAAGGGGCGCGTGGGGCGGATGCTGCGCGAGCGCCACATGCGCCACCACTTCCAGGACGACACGCGCGGCTTTGGGATCAGCGCGCCCTACTGGGACGAGGTGTTCCGCACCTCCCCGCGCAGCCGCCGGGACGCGGCCGGGCAGTAGCCGCTACGCAAACGAGCCCCGCGAGCCGAAAATCTCGCAACGAGCGGGATCGGAGGCAGTCGAGCAGAAATCCCGCCCGCGGGCGCCTCTACACTCGGGAGCCGCATCTGGAGAGACGACGACAGGCCCCGCGATTTGAGGGGTGTGAGACAGCCGAAAGGAAGAAGCCGTGGCCGCAACCAACATCAACCGGGTAGTGATGACCGGCAACCTGACCAAAGACCCCGAGCTGCGCTCGCTGCCCAGCGGCACGTCCGTGTGCGAGCTGCGGATCGCGTGCAACAGCCGCCGCAAGGACCAGGCCAGCGGGGAGTGGGTGGACAAGCCCAACTACTTCAACGTGAAGGTGTGGGGCGCACAGGGCGAGAACGCCGCCCGATTCCTCTCCAAGGGCCGCCCGGTGGCGATCGACGGACGCCTGGATTGGCGCGAGTGGGAGGCGCAGGACGGGGCGAAGCGCCAGGCAATCGATATCATCGCCGACTCGGTGCAGTTCCTGGGTTCGCGCGATGACTCCTCCGGGGGGGGCAGCTTCGCGGGGAATGGGGCTTCCACCCATGCCTCGCATGGTGGCGATACCCCCGTCAACGAAGGCGATTTCCAGCCCGCGCCGGTAGGGGCCGCTGCTGGCGAGGATGACATTCCGTTCTAGAGGGGCCGGCCACCGTCTGGCGCACAGCTTTCGGGCTGTGCCCACCGGCTGGCCGAACCGGGGATGCTGGCCGAAACGGGGCTTCGCGCCGAAGGTGCGTGTCTCCCGGCTTCGGTCAAAGGCGAGTGTCTCCCGGTTTTCGGTCGGGGTCTCTATCATTGCAGCGGAGTCCATTACCAAAGAGACCAGAGCGTGAGGTAGATACCAGTGGCAAAGGCACGGGGCCGCAGCAAGCCGGCCCGCAGACGAGAGAAGCGAGGCGGGCCCGGTGGCGGCCGGCGCAAGCCGTGCCAGCACTGCCGCGACAAGATCGAGCAGGTCGACTACAAGGACGTGGCCACCCTGCGCCGCTTCGTCTCCGAGAAGGGCAAGATCCGCTCGCGGCGGATCACCGGTGCCTGCCGCCGCCACCAGGCGCAGGTGGCGCGGGCGGTCAAGCGTGCCCGTGAGCTGGCGCTGCTGCCCTACGTGAACGAGGGCGGGCGCGACGACAGCCCCCGCCGCGAGCGCGGCGACCGCGACCGGGGCCGGTAGAGGCGTGCGTCGCTCGCACTTCCCCCCGCGCCGGCGGGCTCAGCGAGACGCCCAACGCCAGCGAGCTCACGGAGACGCCCAACGCCGGCGAGCTCACGGAGACGCCCCGCGCCGGCTGGCTCAGGGGGATGGCCGCTGATGCCCGAGGCGATCCTCCTCAAGGACGTCGAGACGCTCGGCGAGCAGGGCAAGGTTGTTGAGGTCTCCAAGGGGTATCTGCGCAACTTCCTGATCCCCCGTAAGCTGGCCCAGCCGGCCACGCGCGGAGCGGTCGAGG
>JBEKYV010000311.1:0-4733 GCA_049510515.1 Solirubrobacteraceae bacterium
CGCCTGCAAGCTGCCCAGCCCCTTGCCCAAACGCGCGTTGACTGGCGCCTGCATCCCGACGAGCGCCCCCGCCCCGCCAGCCAGCAGCACGGCCGCGAGACGACTCACTTCGCCTCCAGCCAGTTGCGCCCCACGCCGATCTCCACCGCCATCGGCGGCTCCAGATCCCACACGCCGACCATCTCACGCTCGATCAGCTCGCGCGCCACCGGCACGTCCTCGGGAGAGGCTTCGAACAGCAGCTCGTCGTGGATCGTGAGGATCAGGCAGGCATCGAGGCCGGAGACCTCAAGCGCCCGGTGGCAGCGCACCATCGCCAGCTTGATGATGTCGGCGGCGGTGCCCTGCACGACGGTGTTGACTGCGAGCCGTTCCCCGAGCGAGCGCACCTGGTAGTTGCGCGCGCGCAGCTCGGGGATCTGGCGGCGCCGGCCCCACAGCGTGGTGACGTGCCCCTCCTCCTTGGCGCGCTCGATCGTCTGGAGCATGAATGCCGCCACGCGCGGGAAGCGCGCGAGGTAGGCGTCGATGAACTCCTTGGCCTCCTCGCGGGGGATGTTGAGGCGGTCGGCAAGGCCGTAGTCGGAGAGGCCGTAGACGATCCCGTAGTTGATCATCTTCGACTTGGAGCGCATCCCAGGGTCGATCTCCTCGGGTGCGACCTGGAAGACCTGCGAGGCAGTGGCCGTGTGCACATCTTCCCCGCGCTCGAAGATCTCCTTCAGCACCGGCTCCTGCGCAGCGTTGGCGAGCACCCGCAGCTCGATCTGCGAGTAGTCGGCGGAGATCAGCACGCGCCCCTCCTCCGCCTCGAAGCAGCCGCGAATCTCGCGCCCCAGCTCGGTGCGGATCGGGACGTTCTGCATGTTGGGGTTGGTACTGGACAGGCGCCCGGTCTGGGCAACCGTCTGCAGGAACGTGGTGTGGATCCGCGAGCGCTCGTCGGCCTGCGCCGGGAGCACGTCGAAGTAGGTCTTGATCAGCGTCGAGAGCTCCCGCCAGCGCTCGATCTTCGCCACGATCACGTGCTCGGAGCGGATCGCCTGCAGCACGCGCGCGTCGGTCGAGTAGCCGATCTTGCCGCGCCGCTTGCGCGAGAGGCCGAGCTTCTCGAACAGGATCTCCCCCAGCTGCTGCGGTGAGGCGATCAGGAACTCCTCGTCGGCGAGCATGAAGATCTCCTGTTCGAGCGTGGCGATCTCCTCGCGCACGCGCGCCGCCACCTCCTGCAGGCGCGGCACGTTGAGGCGCACCCCGGTCAGCTCCACGTCGCGCAGCACCACGACCAGCGGCAGCTCGATATCGCGCATCAGCCCCTCCAGGCCGCGCGCGGCGATCTGCTCGCGCTGCCACGCCGCCAGCGCCCCTACCAGCAGCGCCTCGCCGGCCGCGGCATCCGGCACCTCGGCGGCCAGCCCGCGCTCCTCGCACAGCTCCGCAAACGGGTAGCCGCGTCGCGCGGGCTCCAGCAGGTAGGCGCCCAGCAGGGTGTCGTGGACAAGGCCGGGCGGCACCTTGCCGAGCGCCTTGGCGTCGTGCACGACCACTGGCAGCGTCCCGCAGGCGGCGGCGACCTCCTCGGCGCTCTCGCAGTCACCGCACAGCACCTCCGGCAGCCCCGTCCCCCGCGCCTGATCGGAGCCACCCTTGGAGGCCGCCCCAGCACCCCCCCACGCGGGCGTCAGCGTCACCGCGAAGCGCCACCCGCCGCCCTCCGCGAACAGCGCGCCCTCGGGCGTCTCGGGGGCACGCACCACGAGATTGAGCTCCGGCGGCTCGCCGGTGGTGGCGGTGGATGCGGAAGCAGACGCCGCCAGCGCAGGGATATCGGCCGGGGTCCCCGCGCGCACGCGTCCCGTGAGCCGCACCTCGCTCGGACCGACGGGCACCGCCAGTTCAGCCTCGCCGAGCGCCTCCTCGAGGCGGCGCAGAGGATCGCGCAGCTCGTACTCGCGGAACACCTCGCGCAGCCGCGAGCGGTCGGGCTCACGCGCGGCCTCAGCCGTCGGGTCGAAGTCGAGCGGGATGCCGCGATTCACGGTGGCGAGCTGCTTGGAGATACGAGCGTCCTCAGCGTGCGCGGTGAGGTTCTGTTTGCGCTTGGCGCCGCTGATGTCGGGGATGTGGGCGAGCACCTCCTCCAACGTCCCGTAGCGCTGGATCAGGTCGGAGGCGGTCTTGTCGCCGATCCCTGGAATGCCCGGGATGTTGTCGGAGGTGTCGCCCTTCAAGCCGTAGAAGTCGGGGATCAGCTCCGGGGGGATGCCGTAACGGTCGATCACTGCCTGGCGGTTGTACAGCTTGGTGTCGGTGATCCCGCGCGCGGTGGCCATCACCTCGACGAGGCCACCCTCGTCGATCAACTGGAAGACGTCGCGATCGCCGGTGACGATCGTCACCGGGACGGGCGGCTCGGCGCTCATCGCGCGCGCGGCGAGCGAGGCGATCACGTCGTCGGCCTCGTATCCCTGCACCTTCACATTGCTGTAGCCGAACGCCTCGACCAGCGGCTCCATCGCCGGCCACTGCTGCTTGAGCAGGTCGGGGCGCGAGCGCCGCTGCGCCTTGTACTCGGGGAACAGCTCGGTGCGCCCCGAGGTGCCGGCATCCCACGCGACCACCGTGGGGCAGACGCCGTGCTCGGTGACGATCTTCACGAGCATCGAGGCAAAGCCGAAGATCGCGTTGGTCGGCACTCCCGTGGAGGTGGCGATCGACTCGGGCAGCGCGAAGAAGGCCCGGTAGACGAGTGAGGGACCGTCGATCAGGAAGAGGCGGCGCCCCGCCAGGTCACCGTTGGCCGCTGCGCTCATCGCCGAGCACTTTAGGGCCTATCCTGGTAGGCCCGCACACTGGATGCGGCCGATGGCCTGCGCGAGGCTTTGTCCTCGGGGCTCGACGTGGCCCACCACGCCTTCGCCCCTGCGTCCGCGCCTCGCTTGACCCTCGACCGCCCCAGAAGCACGTCCCTACCAGGATAGGCCCTGACGCATAACATGGCTGCAACCCCTCGATCCAGGAGTCGCTTTCTCGTGAGCATCACCCCAAGCGCGCAGTACCGACTGACGATCCGCATCCGGCTGGACGACACCGCCCCCGGCGCGGTGGGGCTGCTGACGAGCGCGATCGGCGACGCCGGCGGCGTGGTGGTAGGGGTCGATCTGGTCGAGGCCGACGCGAGCGCCAGCGTCAGAGACATCGTGGTGGACGGCGCCGATCGCGCGCACTGGGGCAGGATCCTCCAGGCGATCGACGCAATCACCGGCGTGGAGGTGCTCGACACGACCGACCGCACCTTTTTGCTGCACGTGGGCGGCAAGATCGAACAGCGCAACAAGCACTCGCTGAAGACGCGCGACGATCTCTCGATGGTGTACACGCCGGGCGTGGCGCGCGTGTGCCTCGCGATCCGCGACGACCCCGCGAAGGCGGCGCAGTACACGATCAAGCGCAACACCGTGGCGGTCGTCTCCGATGGCACCGCGGTGCTCGGCCTGGGCGACATCGGCCCGGCGGCGGCAATGCCGGTGATGGAGGGCAAGGCGTGCCTGTTCAAGGAGTTTGCGGGCGTGGACGCCTTCCCGATCTGCCTCGACACCAAGGATCCCGAGGAGATCGTGCGCACGGTGAAACTGATGGCGCCGGGCTTTGGGGGGATCAACCTCGAGGACATCTCCGCGCCGCGCTGCTTTGAGATCGAGGAGCGCCTGCAGCGGGAGCTTGACATCCCCGTGTTCCACGACGACCAGCACGGCACCGCGGTGGTGGTGATGGCGGCACTGCTGAACGCCGTGAAGCTCACCGAGCGGCGTTTGGAGGACCTGAAAGTGCTGGTGCTCGGCCTCGGCGCGGCGGGGATCGCGGTCACCAAGATCATGCACGCGGCGGGCGTCAGCGAGATCATCGGCGCCGACTCCAAGGGGGCGCTGCACGTGCGTCGCGAGGACTACCTCGACGGCACGATGAACCCGGTGAAGCGCTGGTATGCGGAGGTGACCAACCCCGAGTGCCGCGCCGGCAGCCCGGCGGATGTGATCGACGGCGCCGACCTGCTGATCGGGGTCTCCGGCGCACGCGCCCTGCCGGCGCAGGCGCTGGCGAAGATGAACGGCGACGCGATGGTGTTTGCGATGGCCAACCCCAACCCCGAGGTGGTCCCCGAGGAGGCGGCGCCGTACGTGCGGATCATGGCGACCGGACGCTCGGACTACCCCAACCAGATCAACAACGTGCTGTGCTTCCCCGGGATCTTCCGCGGCGCGCTGGACGTGCGCGCGCCGGCGATCACCGAGGCGATGAAGATGGCCGCCGCCCGCGCGATCGCCGAGATCGTCCCCGAGGAGGAGCTGCGCGAGGACTACATAATCCCCTCCGTATTCAACCGCGACGTCGCGCCGGCGGTGGCGGCGGCGGTGGCCGAGCAGGCCCGCGCCAGCGGCATGGCGCTGGCCGGCCAGGAGGTCGGCTTCGCGCAGGCCGACACCCCCACCGGGACGCCCGCCGCGGCGTGAGCCGATGCGGGTCACGCTCACCGGCGCGACGGGCCTGATCGGAAGCACGCTCGTCGCAGCGCTGTTGGACGACGGCGCGGAGGTCACCGTGCTCTCGCGCAACCCCGAGCGGGCCACCGCACGGCTGGGCGTGCCGGCGGTGGTGTGGGACCCCCTGAGCGAGCCGGCGCCGACCCACGCGCTCGAAGGCCGCGACGCGGTGGTGCACCTCGCCGGCGAGAA
>JBEKYV010000312.1:0-4720 GCA_049510515.1 Solirubrobacteraceae bacterium
CCCGCTGGAGCGCTTCCTCGCGCCCGCCGTGGGGGAACGCACGCAGGCGCAGGCGCGGGTCCACCGCTTACGGACCACCTCTGCGATGGACGATCCCGCCGAGGTTGCCGCTGCCATGCGCCCGGTGACGGCAGCCGGCGCCCGCTCGGCAGAGGACGGAGAGGGAGCTGCCCGCGACGCGGAGCAGGATGCCACCGAGGTCGGCGCCAGCCTGCGCGCCGTCGCACCCGCCGTCCAGAGCTTCGCCGCGGGGCGGCGACGGTAAGGGTTCGCGTCGCGGGCCCTGACGGTGAGGGCACGCAGTCGTTTCAGTTGTCGTAGCCCTCAAAGGCGTAGGGGTTGAGTAACTGCCGTCCCCAGAAGTAGTTCCGGTCCTCGACCGTCATGCGCGCAAGCTCGCTGACCTCCTCCCAATTTGCCCTGATCGCGTCGACCTGACGATCGATGATCTCTCTGGCCTCCGTGCTGGAGAGCAGGTACGTCTCGGCTGCGTCGACGCAGCCGTCGAGTCGGCTGCGCCTGAAGCCGTCGGCGCCTATCTCCATCGCCTGGTTCGCCTCCCCGCCCGCTCGGGGCTGCGGGCAGATGTCATATGCGGGCGTGAGCGATAGTTGCCTGCCGTCCCAGAACGCCGCGTGGTTGCGGGCGTGGTCGTCGGTGTTGCCCACGAGAATGTTGAAGGTGATGCGAGCGAACAGCTCGCGCAGGGTGCCCCCCGCGTCGGTGAAGTTGTGGCGGATCCCCTCCGCCAGGTCCGCGTAGCTGGCGCCCCGCCACGGTGTCTCTCCAAGTTGCAGGATGGTCGACGCTGAGACCATTGCGCGTCGATGGCCTGTCCCAGGCGGGCGGTCGAAACGCTCGACCAGCAGAACGTCCTTTCCGAGGGCCCGGCGCAGCTGCACCGGCGCCGCCTGGAGTCCGGCACGTCGCGCGAGCTCCATCGCCGCGAACTCCCCCTTCACAACCGGGTATTGGTCGGTGGTGGACGAGAACTTCGCGATGAGTTTGCGCCAGCCGTCGTCCAGCAGCGCCTTCGGGCGCGCCCCGCCGACTGAGCTGCCGTGGAGCAGGGCCTGATCCAGGGCGGGCGAGAATGGGACTCCATCTTCGAGCCGCTGTGCCGCTTGCGCCAGCTCCTCGAGTGAGGCGCTGGCGCCGCCGCGGCCCCGATATTCCTCTGCGGAAGCCTGGAAATCGAGTGCACCGATCCGGTCGGAGTCGGATTCCAGCAGGAAGGTCAGCACACCCGCATCCGTTGTGTCCTCGGTTGCGTTTCTGCGTCGCAGGATCACGCGACGCCCCCACGCGTCGGGTCCACTGTCGGCGATGCAACCGGCCACCCGCGCGCCCGGTGGGGGTGGGAGCACCCCGCGACGAAGCGGCAGCTCCGGAGCGTAGAGGGCGATGGCGTCGTCGCGGCCCAGGTAGCCGCGACCGTAGTTGAAGTTGAGGATATCGCCGACGGCCTCGAGCCGGCCAGCGACGACCGGCTCGGATGCGCTGGGCAGCCAGACCCACACGTACGCTTCGGTCGGCTGCTCAGAAATCATCCCTGAGCCCCTCCGCGGGGACACGCACGCGCTGCGGGAGCAGCGCGGCCCGGGCGCGGGTTCGATCGAGGTCGAGGGTGAGTCGTGTCAGATCCTCGTAGAACAGCGGCACGCCGACGAGCGTTGCCACCTCGAACGCCACGCCGAGGCTCACCGTCGGATCGCCCCGCTCGACCTTGCTCAGGGTGGGTAGCGTGATCCCGGCTCGCTCTGCCAGCTCCCGCATCGACCACCGCCGTTCGCGTCGGGCGAGGGCGACCTGTGAGCCGAGGAGCTGCGCCGCCTCGAGCGTGGACCGCGAGTATGTGCGAGTTTGCTTCATTGCTTTATATTATCAATAAAATATCTAAAAGAAAATAAAATTGCTTTTTGAGAAAGTGTATCAATGGGGAGGGCGAGCCCAGGGGCCATGGGCGCGTGTTGGTGCCGGCCGTCGGCAGGGGCTCCACCGGTGCGATCGGCACTTGGGGTACGCTCTCTGCGTGAACTACCGCAAGCTCGGCGCCAGCGACCTCGAGGTCTCGGAGATCAGCCTCGGCTCGTGGCTGACCTACTCCGGCGGCGTGGAGCGCGCGCAGTCGGAGGCGTGCGTGAAGGCGGCCTTCGAGGCCGGGATCAACTTCTTCGACACCGCCAACGTCTACGGGCGGGGGGCCTCGGAGACGCTGCTCGGGGAGGTGCTCGCCGGGTATGAGCGCTCCTCTTACGTGCTCGCCACGAAGGTGTACTTCTCGATGTCCGACACCGACCGGGGGCTCTCCGCGGCGCAGATCCACAAGCAGATCGACGCTTCGCTGGCGCGTTTGCGCACCGATTATGTCGACCTCTACCAGTGCCACCGCTACGACGATCAGACGCCGCTTGAGGAGACGATGGGGGCGCTCGCCGAAGTCGTGAAGGCCGGCAAGGCGCGTCACATCGGCTTCAGCGAGTGGACCGCCGGCCAGATCGCCGCGTCGCTGGAGCTGCCCGACGTGGAGCGCTGGGTCTCCAGCCAGCCGCAGTACTCGATCATCTGGCGCGTGCCCGAGGCCGAGGTGATTCCGCTGTGCGAGCGCGAGGGGATCTCGCAGATCGTGTGGTCGCCGCTCGCGCAGGGGGTGCTGACGGGCAAGTACCCGCCCGGGTCGCCGCCGCCGGAGAACTCGCGCGCGGCCAGCGAGGAGATGAACACGTTCATGAGCCAGCTGCTCGACGACCGCGTGCTGGAGGCCGTGCAGCGCCTCGTGCCGATCGCGGAGGGCGCTGGGCTGACGATGGCGCAGCTCGCGCTCGCGTGGGTGCTGCGCGAGCCCAACGTCGCCTCGGCGATCGTCGGCGCATCGCGGCCCGAGCAGGTGCACGCGAATGCCTCGGCGTCCGGTGTGACGCTCGACGCCCACACCCTCGCCGCGATCGACGAGGCCATGGGCGCCGTGGTCGTGCGCTGAAAGGGTCAGTCGGCCTTCACGGCGGAGACCTCGACGAGGATCTTCACCTTGTCGCTGACCACCATGTTGCCCGAACCGAGGGCGGCGTTGAAGCGCATCTCGAAGTCCGAGCGGTTGATCTGGGTGCTGGCGGAGATGCCCACCCGCGTCTTGCCCTGGTGGTCCTCCGGCTCGTAGCCCTCCAGCGTCGCCTTCAGCGTGACCGGGCGCGTGACCCCGTGGATGCTGAGGTCGGCGTCGATCTCGAACTCGTCCTCGCCGGTCGCGCGGATCGCGGTCGAGCGGAAGCCGATCTCGGGGTACTTCTCGACCTCGAAGAAGTCCGCCGAGCGCAGGTGGTCGTCGCGCTGGGGCTCGCGCGTGTCGACGCTCGCGGTTTTGACCGTGCCGTACGCGACGGCGCCGTCGGGGCCGACCTCGACCGTGCCCTCGAACTCCTTGAACTGGCCCTTCACGGTGGCGATGCCGAGGTGTTTGACCTGGAACTCCACGCTCGAGTGCACCGGGTCGACCTTCCACGTGCCGGCGGGGACGGGGATGGCTGCGGCGGCTGGTGTGGCGGACTCTGTGGACATGGGGCCTCCTTGAGATGGTTGTGCGCGCAACTATAGCAAGGGTCAGCGCCGCTGAACCACCAGCGCCTGCGTCGCCAGCCCGAACGGGCCGCGCTCGTCGTGCATCGTGCTCTGCGCCCACGCGATTCCGTTGGGGTGCAGCATCGTGCGGGCGTCGAGACCTACCCACTCGCCCTCGGGGCGGCGGTTCAGGGTGATCGCGAGGTCGGCGTTGATGAACACGTACTCCTCGAACGGCAATACCGCGGCGATGCCGTTGCCGAAGTCGGCCGCCGCCATCGCATACACCAGCGGGGTGGGCTCCTCGCCGGGGAGCACTGGGCGGCGCAGGCGCATCCACACGCCGGCCGTGCCCACGGGGGTGTGGGAGCTGCTCACCCCCACCTCGGGCAGCTGCCCTTTCAGCGGGCGGCCGTGCAGGAAGCGCATTTCCATCGCGCTCGCCGCGAAGCTCCTGTGCTCGCCGCCGTCGGGCGCGAAGACCACCGAGTGCCCCTCCTCGCGGCCCGGCAGCGGCGGGGCCTCGTTCGCCTCCACGACCTTCCTCGCCAGCTCGGGCAGCTCCTCGGGCGCCGGGACGAGCCGCAGCGCGTGGGCACGACAGACGAGCACCTCCCCCTCCCCCTCCCCCTCCTTGCCCTTTTTCCCATTCTCCGGCCCGATCGCGTGCAGCTGCGCTTCGAGCTCCTGCACGCGGCGGCCGGGGCGCACGATGCGCGTGGTCAGCCGCAATGGGGCGAGCGGCACCGGTCGCAGGAAGGAGAAGGCGAGGCGCGCGAATGGCAGCTCGGCGCCGGGCTGCATGCGCTCGAACGCGCTCGCGATCAGCGTCGCCGGCGCGCCGCCGTGCTGCGCCCGCGGGTCCCACGGGCCGCGCGCGTACTCGGTCGGGGTGTAGCGGCCCTCGCCCTCGGGGATGAAGAGGCTCTCGGCGTCCCCGGCCGCGCCGTGACCGGCCGCCGCCGGTGCCGTGCTCTCGGGGGCCTCGCTCACCGTGGCAGCCGCGCGACGAACTCGGAGAGCTTCTCGGGATCGCGCAGCGGCTTGCCGTGGCCGAAGCAGGCGAGCGCCGGCTCCAGCGCCGCGAGGCGCCGTGCCGACTCGCGGTTGCGCGCGGGGTTCGGGGTGAAGAGGTCCGGGGGCGTGGTCAGGCCGGGGATGCCGG
>JBEKYV010000313.1:0-4706 GCA_049510515.1 Solirubrobacteraceae bacterium
GAGAATGACGGCGGCCTGCTCCACAACGTGCTCCACACTCACCGCACGTGCGATAAACCGCAAGTCGATCTGCGTAAGAAAGCCCGCTGAGCGGGAGTTTTGTAGAGCCCTCTGACGGACTCGAACCGTCGACCCCCTCCTTACCATGGAGGTGCTCTACCAGCTGAGCTACGTCGGCGCGGACGATCAATCCTAGCGTTCCGGGGGCCGACCGGGTAGGATCGGACTCTCGATGACCACCCGAGACTCCCCGTCCTCCTGGGGGTGTTTTGGGGGGCTTCCTGGGGGCATTCTGGGGGTGTTTGACTTCCGGCAACGGTCTCTCGGGGTCCTCCCAAGCACCGAAAACCCAGACGGGACGGGACCTCACGAGCCCAGGAGGGCCTCCATGCGCATCATGGTAAGGCGGAGGTCTCGGGTTCGACCCCCGACGTCGGCTCTTTTCGCGGCCGGTCCGGAGCCGAGTCGCGTGGAGGAGAGCCATAGACAGAGCGCTGCGAAGCAAATGGTTCGCAGCCCCCGAAGCCGACGACCGGCAGCTCGGCGGGCAGCTTCGGCAGGCCCCCCCGCGAAGTCACCCTACTCCAGACCGCCGCCCCCACCAAACCAGGGGCAGATCGACGAACTCCATGGAATCGGGGGGCAAATCTGCGTGGGCCTTTAACTCCATCACATCAGTCGAGCCGCACTCCTGGCACTTGATGGTCTCGATGGACATTTGTGTCAGAGCCGTCGGGGCGAGCCGTCTCCAGCCTAGACGCCATCGCGATGAGGGCGTCGGCGGTGAGGTTTCCGGGTCTCGCGAGGCCGTTACGTACGGCGATGCGACCATCGGAAAGGATGCACGCGTCCTCCCGTGTGCGTTCGTCCACTCTGCGACCGTACGTCTGGGTCGAGCTCCGGCGAAATCGCCAGCACGGCATCGCGGGGTCTTTTGTGCGCTTTCCGAGGAAAGGGCGGCTCCATGTTTCCGGGTCGTACTCGTCGTTGGGCAGCATGCCTGCGTCAGTCGCACGTTTAGCAAACCAGCGGGCGATCGCACTACCATCCCAAGGCGGATCGTTGACGAAGTCGGATATGATCGGTGGGCTGCTCCACAGCTCGGGGCAGATCTCAGCGAGTAGATCTCCGGGCAATCCGGACCGGCCTTGGTCTTTTCCAAAGGGTGTCCTCGGCCGCTCGTGCATAAGCTCCTTTAGTGCGACGCACAGGCGCTCGTACGGGTCTTCGATCAGTCGAAGCTTCTGCTTTGCCTCTTCTGCCAGCCTCTGCCCGTCAGCAGCCCGTTGTAACCTAGCCGCACTCTCGGTAGCCCACCTTGCCTTTGTGGCCTTCGTTGTCGCGGCGAGGGCATGCTCGCTGCATAGCCGGAGGCTGCCGACCAGCCTGCTGCAGTCCGAGCAGATGGGTATGTGGCACTCTGCGCACCGACCAACGGCGAACGTGCCGCACAAGCAAGTCGCCGTGCCAGACGGATCGACGTGCTTGAAGATCGCCTCGCAGTGCCCGCAAACGTACGTGCCAACCTTGAACTCCGTCACGTCGGCCGAGCCGCACTCCTGACACTTGATCGTCTCAACGGGCATCTCTTTACCACATCAGGAGTGGATGATCTCATCGCGACGGACAAGATAGGGCACCGTGGCTCCGGCCAAGCATAATATACCCATCAAGATCATTTCCCTCAGGCGGCGAGGAGTTCACGAGCGCCAATGGACTATCCTGCTTCCCGATGTGCAGACATGCGTCGCAGCCGGCTTCGCCGCAGCACGGGCACGTGGTTGTTGGAGCTTTACCACAGTTCGGGTTTCCGCAGATTGTTTGATGAGTGGATGGCAGATGATGACCCTCGCATGCGCCACAGATACCTTTCTGACACAGGCCGCACTGCACCTGCACCGGATTGCCGCAGTCACAAAACGCCGACTGCTGTACGACGGTCATCTGGGTCGGGCCCATGTGCTTGAAGACGCCTGCTCCTCCTCTGGGGTTCGTCGCGGCCTCTCCAAGGGCGATGGCGCTCTTGTAGCGCAGATATGTCTCCATGTCGCCGATCGCGGCCATCCCGCCGCGCTCGTCGATCCGGGTCTGCACCTCCTCCGGCGGCGTGATCGACCCAATTACGAAGTCCACTAGCTCCGTTCCAAGCGCTGCGAACTCATCGGCCACCCGAACCTTCGTCGCAGTCGATAGTTCGGCGTAGCGCACCGCGAGGTCAAAGATCGTCTCGAGCACCGTGCCCACCGTCTGCGCGAGCGCGCTGACGACCAACGACTTCAGGAACCCCTCGATGTCCTTCGTCGCGTAGATCCCCTTGGTCCCGACGACCTTGTTGACGAACGTCACGGGGTCGCTGATACGGATTGCCATCTCACCGTGGGCCCTCAGGCGCACCAATGACAGCTCCTTGTCTCGGTAGGCGATCGGGTCGCGTGTCCCCCACTTGATGTTCAGGAACACCTTCTGGTTGACGAAGTACACCTCCGCCTTGAACGGCGACTCGCCGAACACTCTGTCTGTGACACGCTCCCGAGCAGCGACAGATTCAGCGTCGAGAGCGTGTGTCTGCCCGGCCCGAACGTGTCGTAGCACTTGCCGTCGCGAAAGAACACGCCGACCTGGCTCTCACGCACGATGACCTGTGCGCCGAGCTTGAACTCACCAGAACCCGCACTCGGGACCCTTCGGACCATCTGGGTCGCCCCGCCGTCGAGCGTTTCAATTACATCGATCGCCATTGCATCCAGCCTTTCCGTGTTTCAGCCGGGCGCCACGCGCCGAGGATACGCCGTCGCTACAAGCGCAGCCGCAACCAACCAGGCAATCTCGCCTCACCACCGCCTCTACCTCGCAGTCGCCCAAGCCACGGCGACGACATCGCCGCGCCTGGCCGGTTCTCGGGTGATGGAGGGATCGGTGAGAGTCAAAACGACCCCATCGTTGGTGACCCCGCTGCACGGACTGTGAAAGTACTGACTCATCTGTCCCTGAATCCGCTCGATCACTTGTTGCCGGCGCGCTTCGTAGCTGCGTATATGACGGCGTGGCCACGAAGACTCGGCGGCGGAATACAGCAGATCCGAGATCTCTTTGTTGATGTGCGTCAGCGATCTGTACACATCCGCCGCATCCTGGAAGCACCAATTGCCGGCAGAGGTCCGTGATCAGCTGCGTATCGGTGATCGTCTCGGCGTCGTGGGCCTGCAGCTCCACCAGCTCCTCCTCGCGCACGGGATTGGGCGAACCGAGCGGTGCGTACCCGTGCGTCGCGAACCGGGTCCGGTCGGCCATCGTGGAGAGCCGGCTGCGCAGACGCTCGACATCCTGGGCGCCGCTGTGGTCCCCGCGAGCGATCAAGGTCCGCTGCGTCCCGACAAGGCAGCCGTTCGCGTCCTTGAGGCGAACGACGCCGGCGTCGCGGGACTGCTTGGCCGAGGCGCGCTGGTGCTCGAGCCCGGAGTAGCGCTGGTAGGACCGCTGGCCCCATCTGGCGACGGACACCACAAGCACGACGATCGCGACCAGGACCGCGAGGAGCAGAAGAATGATCAGGGTTTTCATTGCAGGGCGAGATCCCGGTCGACGACGTGCAAGGCTACCTGAGCAGCGCCAACCTCGGCGGACGGGACCCCGTCGTCCTCGATGCCGTGGTTGAATTGGTGCGCGGATGCACAGCAGGGGTAGTAGACGAGGTACGGGATTACTGTGCGGATCGCTTAGGCGCGGTCCACGTCGGGGGTTCGTCATGGTGCGGAACGACACGCTGGACGCAGGCGACCTGGCGGCTTGCGGGCAACTCACCTCAGAGTCTCATCAGCGAGCAGCCAGAGGGCAGTCGATACGGGATATCGGGTTGGGCAGCCCGCTCGTACCCTCCCGTATGATCGGATGAACCTATATCTTCCGTTTCTTGGAAAGATGTAGGTTTGAGATAGAGTTGCTTGGATGGTTTGTCGGCTGAGCAGCGGGCTCTTCTGCCGTTGCGAGCGAGGGGTGTCGGTGCGTGGGTAGCTCCGAGCGTACGGTGGTGGGTGTCGCCAGGGGTGTGCTTGGCGAACTGGATGTGGAGGTTGTCCTCGAGCGGGTGGTGCAGGCCGCGCGGGAGTTGACGGGTGCTCGTTATGCGGCGCTTGGTGTGTTGGCGGATCGCCGCGGCGCGAGGGATAGGATCGGCCTCGCGCGGTTCATCACGGTCGGTATGGATGATGAGGCGCGTGCTGGGCTTCCTGATGCGCCGCGTGGCCTCGGGGTTCTTGGGGAGTTGATCCGTGATCCTGAGCCGCTGCGGTTGGAGGATGTGAGCGCTCATCCGCATTCGTTTGGGTTCCCGTCTGGGCATCCGCCGATGCGGACGTTCTTGGGTGTGCCGGTGTTCGTCGCGGGCAAGCCGTTTGGGAACCTGTATCTGACCGAGAAGGCAGGCGGGGAGCAGTTCACCGAGCGCGATCAGGAGGCGGTTATGGAGCTTGCGGAGCTCGCGGGTGTGGCGATCGATAACGCGCAGCGTTATACGGGGTCACACCAGCGCCGGGAAGAGCTCGAGCGGTCGATCGCCGCGTTGCAGGCGACGACTGAGGTGGGCAAGGCGATTGGGGATGAGACGGATCTCGATACGGTGCTTTCGCTGGTCGCCAAGCGCGGCCGGGCGCTGGTGTCGGCGCGGGTGCTGTTGATCGAGTTGGCGCAGGGTGATGAGCTCGTGATCG
>JBEKYV010000314.1:0-5859 GCA_049510515.1 Solirubrobacteraceae bacterium
GCAACTGGGTAGCGGCATGGAACGAGAACCCCAAACCATTCATCTGGACCAAGACCGCCGAGCAGATCCTCGAGTCCATCTCACGACTTCTAAAACGAATTAACGGCGCGGGACACTAGGCGATCGCGCCCGGGACCTCCTCTTTGAGCAGCTGTGAGACCTGTTCGCGCAACTGCGGCGTGTTCTCGTGTCCGTGTGCCATCACCGCGTGGGCCACGGCCGCGTCGAGGACGTGCTCGTCGCTTCCCGCCATCGCCAGATCGCAGTTGTTGTCGCTCGGCATCTCACGGCAGTCGATGTACTTACGAGACATGGCTCCTCCAGTCAGGGTCGATGGGACCGCTATCCTACCTACCAATAGGTAAGAAGTCAAGCACGCGTGCAAGGATGTCGCGATGGCAGTGAACGCAAACGACACAAGATTTGACCCGGTGGTGCCGGACGCCGACGACCCGCCCGCGAATACGCGCTCGCGCATCCTCGACGCCGCCGAACGACTCGTCCAGGTTCGCGGCTTCAACGGCTTCAGCTACGCGGATATAGCGACCGAGCTTTCGGTCACCAAGGCCAGCCTGCACTACCACTTCCCCAGCAAGGCCAAGCTGGGCGAGGCGCTCATCGCCCGCTACGCGGAGCGTTTTGCCCAGGCGCTGGCGGCCATCGACGCGAACATCACGCGCGCCCCCGCCAAGCTCGGCGCGTACGCGAACCTATACGCCGAAGTGTTGCGCCAGGAGCGGATGTGCCTCTGCGGCATGTTCGCCGCCGAGTACCAGACCCTCCCCGGCCCAATCCGCGACGCCGTGATCGCGTTCCTCAACGACAACGAGGCATGGCTCACGCAGGTCCTCGAACACGGCCGCAGAGATGGAAGCCTGCGCTTCAGCAACACAGCCGCAGAGACGGCGAGAAGCATCATCGGCGGCCTCGAGGGCGCCATGCTAGTGGCACGACCTTACAACGCGGTCGCCCGATTTCAAACCACAGCGGCCCAACTCCTCGCGGGCCTTGCCGGCGCCAGGGTCGCCAAGCGCTGAACGACCTCTCCCGGTCCCGCTCGCCGAGTCCTCTCCCCTCCTCAGGCCGACCGTTGGCGCTTGCGCGCTGCTGCGAGAACCAACCTCGCCCGCTCCGGCTCGGACTATGGACCTATCCCGGTAGGTCCGCACGCCCGGATACGCTCGCTGGCCGGCGCATGGCTGCGTCCTCAGGGCTCGACGTGGCGCTGCCACGCCTTCGCCCCTGCGTCCTTGCCCTGCTTGGCCATCGAACGCCCCGGACGCACGTCCTCTACCGGGATAGGTCCTGCTCATCTCGCTCTCGATTGCCGCACCGATCGCAGCGAGCGACGGCGAGCGTACCCGCTGCTTGGTTGCCGTATGCGCGGCACGGTTCAGGCCGGCGAGTCGCTGCGCCTCACCCTTTGCCGCCTCGCCAAGTTCGGCCACCGGGACGACCTGGTCGAGGTAGCCGACCTGCACGGCCTCTCGGGGTGTGTACATCGCGGCGTCGATCACCGCGCGCGCCAGGTGACCGGGGTGCAGCCGCTGGCGCGCGAGCTCGATCACGAACTTGGGCATCGTCAGCCCGATCTGCACCTCGTTGAGGCCAACTCGAAAGTCGCCGTCCACCCCGATCCTCACGTCCGCCGCCATCAGCATGAATGCTCCCGCCGCGACGGCGTGACCGTCGCTGGCGATCAACACCGGCGCCGGGAAGCCCATGATCCGCTGCGCAAGGGTCGCTCCCAGCCGGAGCATCTCGACAATCCGCTCGGCGTCCCCGCCGGCAAAGACCTGCAGGTCGAAGCCCGCCGAAAAGTAGCCTTCGCGGCCACGAAGGAGGACGACGGCTCCGTCGCGCTCGGCGCGGTCGAACGCCTCGTGCAATGCCCCCAGCATGTTCAGCGAGAACGCGTTGACCTTGCCATCGTCCATTGCGATGTTCGCGATGTCGCCCTCGAGCACATAATTGACGAGTCCGCTCACCGGTTCCCTCTCATGGTTGTGATCATTCACACACCCGCTCGCTCAGGCCAAACCCCGTGGCCTGTGGTGTGGAAGACGTACACTATCCCCGGCCACGGACCCACCAGCTGTGGCGCCGACGAGTCACACTATCCTCCGCCACGGCCTCGTGGACCGCGTGAACGGGGACCCCGCGAACGAGGCCCACGCGAGGAGCCGCCCCCAGGGCCCCGCTCCGCGCGGCGCATGCCGCCGACGACCCAGACCGAGAAGACCAGGATCAGCCCGACGAGCGCCGCGAACGCGAGCGCGACCTTGATGGGATCGTCGGCGAGGAAGCCCCGGCCCGCTTCGAGCACCGGGGTGAGCGGGTTGACGTCGGCGGCGTCGCGCAGCCAGCCGGAGAGCTGGTGGCGGGGGATGAAGATGGGAGAGAGAAAGAACAGCATGAACGTGGGGATCAGGATCAGCACGCCCGAGGCGGTGCTCTGAAAGCGCAGCGCAATGCCCGCGCCGTAGAGCGTGGTGGCGATGTTGAGCAGCAGCGCGAGCACGATCAGTGCGGCGATGTCGAGCGCGTTGCCCTTGACGGGCATGCCCGTCGCCAAGGCGATCGCGAACACCACCACGATGTTGAGCAGGCCACGCCAGAGGGACACGGTCAGGTAGCCGCCGACGATCGCCAGACGCCGCGGCGCCGCGAGCATCATCCGGTGCCCGAAGCCGCTCTCATAGTCGGCGGCGATGTCGAAGGTGGTGAAGACGGCGGCGAACATCGCGGCCATGTAGACCACGAACACGAACACGAACGCGGTGTAGTTGTAGTAGCCGAAGCCGCGGGTGCTGCCCACCGCCCCCAGAGCGCCGCCGAAGGCGGCGAACATGAACAACGGCAGCAGCAGCGAGGGCAGCAGCTTCGGCGGGAGCCGGATCAGCTTGCGGGTGCACTGGTAGGCGACGCCCTGGGCGACCGACACGGAGCGGGCGCTCATCGCACGCTCACCATCACGCTCATCGCAAGATCCTCGATCTCAGGCTGGCGGTCGACGCCGCCAGGAACAGGACCAGGGCCGCAGCCGCGATCGCCGTGCCGAGCTCCAGCGACTGCGCGTCCCAGCCAGTGATGAACAGGCTGCGGGGGGCCTCGACGAGGTAGGACATCGGGTTGTAAGTGGCGACGGTCTTGAACCAGCTGGAGGTGATCAGGTTGCGGGGCATGATCATCGAGGACATGAACAGCAGCCCGAGCCCGATCACGAACACGCCCTGGGCCTGCTGGGCTGAGCCGGTGCGCACGGCGGCGAGCAGGCCGATCGAGCCGAACGCGAGGATCGTCAGCTGCACGAACAGCAGCACCACCAGCGCACCGCCGACGCCGGCCTTGATCGTCGCGCCGCCGGCCAGGCCGACGACGAGATAAAGCACCGACTGGATAAAGCCGAGCACCGCCACGCCCGCGAGCTGCGAGGCGACCAGCGCGGGCACCTGCACCGGGGTCAGCGCGAGACGGCTGAGAAAGCCCGTCTCGATGTCGTTGCCCAGCGAATTGCCAGCGAGCGTGGTCGCACCGGCGGCGCCCTGGATCAGCGTGGCGGCGATGATGAACGTGATGTAGGACTTGGTGGGGAACCCTTTGACGTCGGTGATCTCTTTGCCCGCGGAGGAGAGCACCGCGAGCATGAACAGCGGGAAGATCACATTGGGCACCACCAGCACCGGCTGGCGCAACGTGCGCCTGATCGAGCGCTTTGCGAGCGTGCGAATCTGAACGTTGAGCGAGGAGCTCATTTGCGATCGTCCGCGCGGGTGATTTGCGCCCCATGCGCCCGCGCGCCGGGCATCGTGCCCGGCGACGACGCTGTCTGTGCCGAGCCGTGCGTTCTCATCGGAGCGCGTGGAGCGAGGCGCTCATTGGACCGCATCTGCGATTTCAATGCCCGAGCCGGCGTTCAGCTGCTCGAGGACGCCCGGCTCCTCCTGGGCGGCCGCTTCCTCGGCGGCGCCCTCGAGCGAGCGGCCGGTCTTGACGAGGAACACATCGTCGAGCGTGGGAGCATGGAGCTGCACGTTGGTCACGCGGATCGAGGCTTCGTCGAGCGCGCGGATCACGTCGGCGAGATCGTCGATCCCCGGACGCAGCCGCGCCGCGACGCCGCCGTGGGTGGAGCTGGCGAGCTCCCCGAAGCGGGTGAGCACCTCGCTGGCGGCGGCGAAGTCGGAGCGCTCGACCGGCACGACCTCGACGGTGGGCCGGCCGATCTCGGCCTTCAGCGCTGTGGGGGTGTCCTCGGCGACCATCTCGCCGTGGTCGATGATCCCCACCCGGTCGGCCATCACATCGGCCTCCTCCAGGTACTGGGTGGTGAGGAAGACAGTCATCCCCTCCTCCCTCACCAACCTCGCAACCTCCTCCCACAGCGCGGTGCGGCTCTGCGGATCGAGGCCCGTGGTCGGCTCATCGAGGAACAGCACCCGCGGCCCATGCACGAGCGCGAGCGCGAGGTCGAGGCGCCGCTTCATCCCGCCCGAGTACCCGCCCACGAGCCGCCCGGCGGCGTCGGTGAGCGCCACCCGGTCGAGCAGTTCCTCGGCGATCTTGCGCCGCTGCCGTTTGGGGATCCCGTGCAAAGCGCTCTGCATCTCCATGTGCTCCCACGCGTTGAGGTGCATATCGAGCGCGGCCGCCTGCAGCGCCACCCCGATTGTGGAGCGCACGCGACTGCCTTCCCCGATCACGTTGAAGCCAGCGATCCGTGCGGCTCCCGAGGTCGCGGGCAGCAGCGTGGTGAGGATGTGAACGGTGGTCGACTTGCCCGCCCCGTTGGGCCCGAGGAAGCCATAGATTTCACCGGGGTTGACGAACAGACTGATCCCATCGACCGCGCGGTGGCCTCCGGGGAATTCCTTGACCAGATCCTCGACTTCGACCGTGTTGGGGTGGGCCCCACCGCTGGGGGTCTCGGCGGCGGGCGCCGCCGGCTCCACCGCGCGCGCGCCCGGCAGCTGCACTTCGATCACCGTGTCGCCGATCTGCACTCGGTCGCCGGTTTCGAGCGCCGCGGTGCCGGTCAGGCGCCGGCCGTTGACGAGCGTGCCGTTGGTCGAACCCATGTCCTGGATCGTGAGCCCACCCCCGGCGGGCGAGAAGGCGGCGTGCCGGCGTGAGACCGCCTCATCGCGATCGAGGATCACGTCCGCGGCGCCGAGCTCGCGCCCGACGACGAGCTGCGCCCCGGCCTGCAGCTTCGTGCCCTGCAGCTGGCCGGCGAGAAATACGAGCACCGGCAGCACCGGGATCTGCTTCACGCGCGTGCGCTGCACCGCGGGGATGGCGGAGGCGGCCGAGCCGCGCACTTCGAGCACCGTGGCGCCAAGCTGGATCTGGTCGCCCGGCGCGAGCTCCTGCTGTGCGGCGAGGCGCTCGCCGTTGACAAACGTGCCGTTGGTGGACCCGAGGTCCTCGATCGCAAACCCAGAGGCGAGCGGCGTCAGCGACGCGTGCCGCGCGGATACGTCGGGGTCCCGGATGATCAGGTCGGCGCTTGGGTCACGACCGAGCAGCGTGAGAGACGTCAGCGAGACCTCGCCTCCGGCTTGAGTTCCCTCGACGATGACCAGCGTCAGCTCGGGCACAGCGCGATCCTATTGGAGTTGGTCACAGCGCGAACAGCCGCCGTGCGTTGTGCTCGAGGATGCCCTGCTTCTCGGCCACGGAGAGCGGCAATCCCTCGACCTTCGCGATCGCGTCCCGCAGCGGCGTGGCTAGCGGTGGCGAGTCGGTGCCGAATAGCATGCGATCGGCGCCCATCAGCTCCAGGTTGGCGAGATGGTTGGGCACGCTGGAGTTGGCCGTGTCGACATACACGCGACGCAGATACGTGCTCGGGGGCTG
>JBEKYV010000315.1:0-4691 GCA_049510515.1 Solirubrobacteraceae bacterium
GCGCTGCCGCCGCCGTCTTCGTTGTAAACGTCGACCGGCGTGCCCGTGCGCACCCACCCATAGATAGCCGGGGCGTCGGGGATCGGAACGCGCAGGCAGCCGTGGCTGGCGGCGTACGTGGGCACTTCGGGGTACCCGTGGATCGCGTAGCCGCGGATGAAGTAGTTGGAGTCCACCATCCCCTCCGAGTTGACCCCGGGCGTCTTCAGGTAGACCCGGAAGCGACCCAGCACCGTCGGGGTTGAGGGCTTGCCTGAGCTGATCGTGTAGATCCGGCGCACGTGCCCACCCGGTTCGATCTCGGCCAGCACCTGCGCGGCGAGATCGGCCTCCACGTGTCTGCCGTCCCGGCGGTAGCGCACGTGGAAGGCGCCCGCTCCTCGCTGCAGCAGGTGGAAGACCTGAGCGTCCGTGTCGGGCACGCGTTCGAGCCCGGTCAGCTTGCGGTAGGCCGTCACCGCCTGGCCGGTTGCTTCGTCGAAGACGCCGGTCATCGGCACCGCGTAGTGCAGCGCGCTCAACGCCGATTGCAGCAGCCACACTCCCGGGCCGCGCGCGCCTTCGCTCATGTCGGGGGCGATCACGCGCATCTCCACCGGCTTCGCCTTGAACGCCGCCATCTGCGGCGTGGCGGTGTGTGCCGCGCTCACCTGCACCAGCCCGGCCCGGGAGCTGGAGTAGCCGAGACGAAAGCGGCCCGCCCCGCTCGGTCCGGGGAGCAGGCGCACCCTGTTGGTTGCGACGTTGCGTCCATCCCGGGCGAAGCGCACGGTCACCGTCTGGCCGGCCTCGAACGGGCGCGCCACGCCGCTCACCACGAGGCGTTCGCCCGTGAGCAGAAACCTTGGACGCCCACGGACGCGCTGGGCCAGGAGCCTCATCTGTCCCGCGATCGGGGTCGACGGCGGCGTCGATGGTGGTGGAGCTGCGATCACCGCCTCCGATCGTAGGAGGTCGAGACGACGTATCGACGTATCGGTCCTCGCGACCGCCGGCGGGGGAGCCGTCTGCTCGCGTCGAGCATGGCTGCGGGAGATCCTTGCGACCGTCAAAGGTCGCGGGTGTCAACCGGCGACGGCCCCCGGCGGCGGGGTGATCACGCCCACCCACCGCAGCCCCAGCGCGATCACCGCGATGATCCCCAGCGCCGCGACCGTCAGCACCGGGATCTGCCAGCCCCAGCCCTCCAGCGCACCGAAGGCGAGACAGTTGTTGAGGCAGTGCGTGGCGATGCACGGATACAGCGAACCGGTGTAGCGGTACAGCAGGCACAGCCCAAACCCGAGCGACGCCAGCGGGATCAGGTCTACCACCGGGGCCGAGCCGGTGTGGACACCGCCGAACACCAGGCCCGTGATCAGCGCCGCCGGCCACAACCCGCGCCAGTTGTACAGCGCCCGGAAGATGAAGCCACGAAACAGAAACTCCTCGCAGATCGGCGCCACCACGCACGTCAGCCATGCGCTGAGCAGCAGCAGCCCAGTTCCTTCGCCCGCGCCCAGCTGTTCGAGCAGTTTCTCTTTCGTATGGACATTCAGGATCTCGGCCCAGATCGCGCTGAACACGAGGAACGTGAACAGCGTCACGAGGATCATGGCGAGCGCCCACAGCCAGCCCAGACGCGGGCTCAGCCAGCCGATGCAGGGCCGTTGCAGGCCGAACTGCCACGCGCGCACGGTGCGCCCGCCGACTTTGGCGAGCAGCACCGCCACCAGCACGAAGGCCCCGTCCTGCACCACCGTGTCGACGATCTCCAGCCACCCCGGAATCGAGGAGGAGGTGATGCTGACCCCGAACAGGGCCGCCGGAATGTCCACCAGCAGTCCCCCGACCGCCGCCAGCAGCAGCCCACCGAACAGCGCCGCGGGCGCCGTCCACCATGGCCAGGTGTTGGCCGGCAGCCTCGGGCCGGGAGGGCCGGGGGTCTCACTCGGCGTGGGAGCAAGATAGGGCTCGACCGGGAACAGGACGAGCTCGGTCTCGAGCGGCGGGGGGGATGGGATGTCGGGCTGGAGCTCCATGTCTGCATTCATCGTCGCCGGGCCCAGCCAGCTTACGGTCAATGTGCTCCATCCACGCCGCTGTCCTCGACGCATCCTGCGTCCAACTCGTCGTCCCGCCGCCGGCGCGAGGTGTTCCAGATTCGGTGCCCACCGACGTGCGGTGCCTGCAGAGTCATCCAAGCAGCGATGGCAGTTGCGCCAGCGAGGAGATGCATGGCACCCCGGGGGGCAGTTCCCCGGGCTCGGCGTCGTCGCGGCACAGCAGCGCGGCACGTATCTGGGCGGCGAGCGCCCCGCGGATGTCTTGGGTGAGCGAGTCTCCGACATGCACCGCGCGCTCCGGGGGGCACCCGGCGAGCGCCAGCGCAGCAGTAAAGATCTCGGTGGCCGGCTTTGGGCGGCCTACCTCAGCTGAGGTCACCACCCCGTCAACCATCTCCTCCAGGCCCACGTTGCGCAGCACCGCCGGCAGCGAGATGTCCCAGTTGCTCACGACCACCAGCGTCAGGCCGCGGGCGCGCAGTCGCGTGAGTGCCGCGGGTACGTCGGGGTAGGTATCGAAGCGCAGGGACTCCAGCATCGCGGCGCCCAGCTGCTCGACCGAGAGCGCCTCCGCCGCTTGCGGGGGAAGCTGCGCGCGCAATATCTCGGCACAGCGGCGGCGCAGATCTTCCAGGGTGCCCGGATCGCGCCCCTCGTGGTGGTGGGTCCGGTAGTAGGCGATCTCTGCGCGGAAGGCGCGCTCGGCGTCGGTGGGCGACAGCTCAACGCCGTAAGCGTCACGCAGCCGCTCCACCAGCCGCGGCCACGGCGGCTCGAGTTCCACCAGCGTGCCCAGCCCGTCCAGCAGCACCGCGTCGATATCTACGCCACCCAATGCCACGTCGCGAACTCCCCCACGAACAGGACCATCAGCAGGGCCATCGCGACTAGCACAGGCAGGCGTGCCCGCGGCCGTTCCGCCAGCCACGCCCCCAACCACATCGCCAGCGGGAACAGCACCACCTCGAAGCGCGGCAGCGACATCAGCGGCTGGGATGCCACCGGATAGGAGAGCGGCAGCGCGAGCGCGGCCACCACGTACGCACCGTAGGCCAGCGGTAGGCGGCGCAGCGCGCCGACCACCATCGGCACCGCTGCGAGCAGGAAGGCGAACAGCATCACGTTGTGCCCGGCATCCACGAACGGGTCGCCGCCGGCCATTTTGAAGTACACGTGGGTGCGCTGGAAGGAGAGCAGCTGGCGCATCCCGTCGAAGGCGGCGCGTGCTCCATCCCACACGGCCACGTATGGGCCGGCGAAATGCCTGCTCCAAGCCTCCTGGGCGTGGAACGGCAGCATGGCGCTGCCGCCAGCCAATGCCAGATAGGCCATGTAGGCGCCCAGCCCAACCGGCAGCGCCACCACCCACAGCACGTCGCGGCGCACCCGATACCGGGGCTGCCACCACGGGCGGGTCGGGAGAGCGGGCCGCCGGTGGGGCTGCGCGCCGCGCGGCTCCTCCTCCTCCTCCTCCTCCTCCTCCTCCTCCTCGGCGCGCGAGTGGGGGAGGAGGAAGTCCGGCTGGCGGTCTTCGCGTGGCCCGTACAGATACAGCACCACCATCGGCACCACCAGTACCAGCCCCGCGCTGCGCGTGGCGCTCGCCAGCGCCCCCAGCACCCCAGCCCATCCCCACCGTCCTTGACGCGCGCACCAGAACAGGCCGACCGACAGCGCCAGGTACAGCGACTCCGAGTACACCGCGGAGAAGAAGAACGCCATCGGTGCGAGCGCCGTCACGAGCACCGCCAGCCGTGCCACGTCGCCGCGGTGGCCTGAGTCGGTGCGCCCGCCTCCACCGGGGCGCGCCACACCGCCGGGGTGACCGGGGCCGAACGGAGTCCCCGGGCACAGGCGCCCCAGTTCCAAGGTGCTCAAGCGGTGGATCCCATACAGCGCCGCCGCCAGCGCCACCAGCGAGAGCGCCACCCCCCCCGCGATCGGCGGAGCCCCCAGCCACGAGAGCGCGCGCACGCCGAGCGGGTAGAGCGGGAAGAAGGCCGCTCGCGAGCCGGTGCCAAACGACGCCAACTCGGGGCGGTAGCCGTGGTGGGCGATCACCAGATACCACACCGCGTCCCAGCGCGCGACGGGAGCTGCCAGTAGATTGCCCAGCCAGCCGAAGCCGCTCGTCACGCCGGCCGGGTCGAAGGCGCTGCGCGCGCGTCCCACCCCGAACACCGCGACAGCGCTCATGCCCGCCGCGAGCACGATCAGGCGCGAGATCCACAACGCTCGCCAGCAGTCGCGCGCCGCCTCCATCCGTGCGGAGTCTGCACGGAGCCGTGCATACCAGCCAAGCGGACCGCTGGCGTTGGAGCCCGGCGAATTGGGAACCTCGGCGCCCGGCGCATTCGGGGCGTCGTCGAGCGTCGCGGTGGGACGTGGGGCGTCGTCGAGCGTCGCGGTGGGACGCGGGGCGTCGTCGAGCGTCGCGGTGGGACGCTCGGCCGCGCTCTCCGCAACGGCCATCTCGGTGGTGTCGCTGCTCATTGGCGGTTGAACGGCAGGAAATCACACATCGGGGAGGTACCCTCACACAAGCAGTTCCTCGCCTCGAGCCCTCCATCGATGAGTGATCGGGAGGAGGGATGTGGGATAGGTGCAGCCAAATGCACGTACAACACTTCAAAAAGTGAAGGGTAT
>JBEKYV010000316.1:0-4687 GCA_049510515.1 Solirubrobacteraceae bacterium
CGATGGCGTCGGGCGGGGCCTCGCATCTGTTCGTTTACGGATCGAACGACACGATCGCCGCAGCGACAGGCGACGGGATCTATGTGGAGTCGGGGACGGGCGACACGGTCAAGCTGGGCGCCAGCTCGAACGTCACGGTATCCGGCTCGAACCTCGCGATCATAGCGTCCACGGGCGATGTAATCTCGCTGGTCTCGGGGACCGGCGACACGGTCACGGGGACAGGCTTCACCGTCGATGCGTCGAACGGAACCGGGGTGACGGTGGGCGGCAACACCGTGTCCGGCAATTTCGACGCCGTCGACGGCTCGAACGCCGTCCCACGTCCGAGCGCGACGAGCTCCTCGCTACTTGGGTGAAGGCCGAGCGCGCCGCGGCGCAGCAATCGCTCACGGGCGTCCGCCAGCACGGCCTCGTTCACATCGCCGGCTTGTACGAGTACCCGTAGCAGCGCCTCGGTGCTGAAGTTCGGAATGCCGCTCTGGCGTGCTGAGATCCTTGCCCTACGGTCATCGCTCAGCACCGGCAGGCCGGTGCGCGCGGCCACCGCGAGTGTCGCGGCCCAGGTCGAAAGGGCCCCATCGATCCCACCGTCCTGGCCAGCCAGAGCCTTTTCTATCTCATCGCGCGGCTCGGGGTCCGTGTTGGGCTCGATCCGCAGCGTCCGGGCGATCCGTAGATGATCGTGCTGATGCTCGGCCTGGCGCTCGACCTGCGCCTCGTCGATCGGCACTACCCTCAGCTCGCCCGTGCGGGGATCCCTCGCCATGGACGCCGCCGGCCCAACGGGGTCGCCCAATGGCCCAGCAGCACGGTCAGCGTCCTCAAGGGTCGCCTGCGCGATGACTGAACCTGGGAGCGCCGTCAGCACCGCCTGCTCGATCTGGCCGCCGAGCCCGGCGAGTATCGACAGGCAGGTCGGGTCGAGCACAGCCGGGGCAGCCAGCGCCTTGCGCGCGTCCTGGCGCTCAAGGTCGTCGAGCGTCGCGTCGCCAAAGGCGGTTGGCAGCGGGTCCAGAAGCGTCCACAGCTCGGCGACCGTGCGTCGGTGAAAGGCGGCGAGCGCCGCAGTGACGATCGTCCCATTTTCGATCCCCTCGATAATCTCGCGGTCGCGGCCGGCGACCGGTGCAAGTTCCTCCAGCAGGCGATGGAAGCCCTCCTCGGTCGCCGGTACCTCGCGGAGAATCACCAGCTTCGAGTCCGGGAACCGCTGCGGGAAGGTCGAGTAGACCTCTTTGATTGCCGCCTGCGTGTCCGAGTCAAGCCCGGTGGCACGCGGGGCCATCATGATCAGCAGAGCCTCCATCCGCTCGGGCTTGCCGAAACGCGCGGACAGATCCACGTTGCGCCGCAGTGCGTCCGGGAGCGTCGCGGCGCGATAGAGAAGCCGCGCGAGGAGTTCCGCCTGTGGCAGCGTGCGCGGCTCGATTCCCGCTGCGTCAAGGTCCGAAAGCGCCTCCTTGTGGCGGCTACGCATGAACCGCGCTTGCGCGCGACCCCAGTGGAAGTCCTCGTCCCCGGCGCCCGCGGTGAGCGCGTCACTGCACAGCCGTTCCATATCGTCGTAACGCTGCAGCCGCTGCGCAAGCTCGACGGCCTGGTGGAAGGCGCTTTCGCGTTCTGTCGGAAGCAAAGGCCCACTGCTGCGGGCAACCTCGCTGAGCGCTTCGAGTGCCTCCACCTCATGCCCGGTTGCCCGCAGCAGTTGCGCGTGCTGCAGCCTGGTTTCGGGGGTGCGCCGGATCTGGAGGAGCGCCTCGGAGCGACGCAGCGCAGTCTCAAAATCGCCCGCGAGCGCAGCGGCGTCGACGAGGGCGGCAAGTGCCAAAGGGCTTGCGGCCAGTGGTCGTAGCAGTGCCTCGGCCTGCTCGAACTGCCGGTGCGCAAGGTGTGCCCAGCTGCGCATGATCATGGACAACGGCTCGTCTCGCTCGGCGAGGATATCGCCCGCGCGCTCGGACCATTCCGCTGGTTCCCGCGGGGCGAGGCACGCGACCGCGCGCGTCAGTGCAGCCTCGACGCGCACCTCGCGGTCCCCGGAGCCGAGCAGCTCATCGAGCGTTGCCAGCGCGCTCGCTCGCTTCTCCGCAGTCGGTGAGTCGACCCCGACGGACGCTTCGATCAGACGTGAGCGCTCACACGCGGGACCAACGCTGGCGAGTTCAAGCGCCAGCTCGGCTCGGCCGCACATCAACGCCCGTTGAGCAAGGTCGATGCGGGCGGCGCCCGTCCGCTCCTGCTCGGTGGCCTCATCGAGCAGCTCGCTTGCGCGCACGAGTTGCTTTGCCAGCAGATGAGCGTCGGCTGCCCGGGCGAGCATGACCGCGGACTGGAGATGGCGGTCCTGGCGGCGAAGTTCCTCGCGCAGCTCCAGGAACTGCCCCGACGCGACATTCAAATCCTCAAGGTCAACGGCTCCGCCCTGCACAGTCGCGCGATGAGCGCGCTGCAGTCGCCAGATCGACCGCAGCTCTCTGACCTGGGGTTCGGTCTGGTCCACCCGCTCCGCCTCCAGCAGGGCCTCCTCGGCCTTCTCGAGGTCTTCCTCGATCAGGTGCGCCTGTGCTCTGGCCGCAGCGAGCCCGAGCCGGTCAGCGTCGGTCGCGGCCTGGACATTCTCAAGTCGCGTCAACATCTCGACCGGCGAAAGATTGCTGTGCTGAATTTCGGCGATGGCGAGCGCCGGATGCGAGGCGTCCGTGCTCGTACGAGCCTGGTCGAGGTGTTTGTGCGCACGCTTCTCCTTACCGGCATGGGACGCGGCATTTGCCGCTCGGACCCACTGCCTGGCCGGATCCTCGCTGTCATCCTGTGCCGCCAAGACGAACAGCTGCTCGGCTGCCGCGAACTCGTTCTCGGTCATCAGCAACCGGCCCATATGCACGAGGATGTCCACGCCGCGCTCGCGCAGTCGAGGCAGCTGATCGCGTGCCCAGCCCGTGAGGGCCGCCGGCCCGCCCCTCGCCAGCTCGGCGCCGACCTCCTCGGCGATCGTCCGATCGGCGCTGCCCAGATCTTTCAAGACGCTCGGGGTCTGTGAGGAGAAGACCTGTTCGCCGGTGATCAGCGCGAACGCACCACCTCCGCCCCCCGCCGTACGGATCTCCGCGATGATCCGCCGCTCGCTTCCCTCGGCCACCGCGGTACCCGTGTCGATCCGCTCACCGAGCGCACCGAGCATCTCGCGCGAGGCAAGTTGCTCCCTGTAGAGCAAATTGAGCGCCGCCGTACCGTCGCGCTTCGCAGGGATCACATTCGCGCGTACGGCACCGATGAACGCTTCAAGCACAGCGCTGTCATCGACATCGTCGTGGAATCGCAGCAACTCGCTCGCCCGTTGCTCGAGCTCCGGGAGCACCGAGCTGTCACCGTCGAGCAGGGCCTTCAAGCCGCCACAGACCGTGGGGTCGACCCGCAGCCCGCGCACCACCTCCAGCACTTCCTTCTTATGCGCGGCCGGGATGCGATGGTCGCTTCGCAGCGCCACCGGGAGGGCGCTGAACAGATTTCGGACCTCATCACGGCGCCTCAGCTTGCGCTGCTCGTTGTACGCGAGCGGCAGGATTTTCGATGCGCTCGATGCGCCTGTGATTATCGGGTCCACGTGAAGATCGGGATTCCAGGAGCTTGAACGTGGATATAGCGCACCGCGCGCTGCACTCGAGGGGCACTCTCGCTGCCCTCCCCATCGTGCATTGGCCTTTGATCGGACGCGACATACGTACTCATATCAGTCGTCGCAAGCTCAGCTGAGCCAACGTGTATGCCGATCAAGGGAGAATAGACGCCTCCGCCTACGCCTTCACGCACGGCGTGCGCCGTACGCGCAGCACGCTGCGTGCATGGCAGCACGAGCACTGGAGGATCATGCGACGCTGGACCGCCGGCTCGGCGCTCGCCGCATTTGGGCTGCTGGCCGTGGTACTCGCCGTCTCCGCGCTCTCCAGCGCCGGCGCCGAAGCGATCCCGCACGAACCGCCATTCGTCACCGGGAACGCGGCTGACATCGCCGGCATCCTGGGCCACAACCCGCTCCTGTTGGCATTGCACGCGATGGCGTGCGTGGCCGGCTTCATCGCCGGCAGCTCGCTGCCGCTGCAGGCCGACTCCCATCGCGGCCTCTCGCGCTGGGTGCACGAACACGGAGGGCGAATCGCGGTCGCGTTCGTGGTGTGCGCCACCACGTTCTCCCTATCCGCCCAGGCCTACCTGCTCGGCGACCGGCTCGCCGCCTTCGCGCGCTTTCTCGGCGTACCCGCAGCGCTGCTCCTGTTCGCGGTTCTGCCCCACGCGCTGCCCGAGCTGATGGCGCTGTTCCTCCCCCTCGCGGCGTGGATCATGGCCAGCCGGCGCGGCGAGTAGGACCAGCTACTCGCCGCGACGCTCGTGACGGTCGCCGTTGCGATACCGGTTCTGGTGGGAGCGGCGCTTGTGGAGGTCTACGTCTCACCCCACCTCTTCCACGCGCTTGCGGGCACACACCGCTCCGCACACCTCACCCCGGAGAATGAACGCCCCGCGCTGCTCCCGACGCCCTGCACTGCGCGTCGGGCAGGACGCACGCCAGCGCGTCGAGGAGCCCCGCGCCTGTCCGCCGTTCCGCCTGCCCGGTCTCCACAGCGGTGTCTTCCGAGCGCACGACGACGATTCGGTAGACGCGTGATCCGCGCAGCAGGAACACGTC
>JBEKYV010000317.1:0-4660 GCA_049510515.1 Solirubrobacteraceae bacterium
ACCCGAGCCAAAGCGGCGGTCAACCGGGCCCTTGCCCATCAGACCGACTGGATCGGGGGTGTGCGTGCGGGGGCAATGGCGCTGCTGGAGTTCCTGGCCTCCGAGCCGGCGCTGGCGCACCTGTCGTGTGTGGACATCCTGATCGCCTACCCCCATGTCGCCGGGCGGGTCGCGGAGGCCAACGCCGCGTACGCCGAGCTGCTCGACATGGACCTCGGCGAGGGCGCCCCCTCCCAGTCCTCCACGCCGATCGTCGGTGAGGCGATTGTCGGGGGGGTGTTCGAGCTGCTCCACGACTACATCCTGAGGGGCCACACGCGCAGGCTGCCGGAGCTCGCCGACCATGTGAGCTACATCGCGCTCGCCCCGTTCATCGGCCGCGACGCAGCAGCCGAGGCGATTACGCAGCGCTGAGCGGCGTACCCGGATGTGCCGGTCTTGGGCGGGACGCTCGAGCAGCGGTTGCCCTGCCAACCTATTGGAAACATTGCGGGTGAGGTCTTGACCAAGAGCTGTGTGTGACCGTAGCCTTACGCAATGCCCCAAGACAATGCCGAAAAAGCAAACGTATGAGCGACGGCATGGCGAACGATCGCGCTGTCGTGACTCAACAGATCGCCGAAGCCCACCAAGCCCTTCGGATGTCGCTCCCGTTTGGGGACGAGGAAGACTTTGAGGACGCCCGCCGCGGCTTGCTCGCGGCGCTCTCGCCCGCGCTCGTCAGCGGCACCGGTGGGCGGGTGGTGTGGGACATGGAGTCCTACGCATTCCTCGACGGGGAATGCCCCGACACTGTCAACCCGAGCCTTTGGCGCCAGTCCCAGCTGAACGCGATTCACGGCCTGTTCGAGGTCGTCCCTGGGATCTACCAGGTGCGCGGGCTCGACCTCTCCAACATGACGATCGTCGAGGGCCGTGAGGGGGTACTGGTGATCGATCCCCTGATCTGCGCAGAGACCGCGGCAGCCGCACTGGCGCTGTATCGCGAGCAGCGCGGCGAACGAGCAGTGACGGGCCTGCTGTACACCCACAGCCACGTCGACCATTTCGGCGGCGCGCTCGGCGTGGTCGACGCCGCTGATGTGACCGCGGGACGGATTCCGGTGCTGGCGCCAGAGGGCTTCCTGGAACACGCGATCAGCGAGAACGTGTACGCGGGCACCGCGATGGCACGTCGCGCGGCATATATGTTCGGCGCGGCGCTGCCGCGTGGCCCGCACGGGCACGTGGGCACCGGCCTGGGCATGACCGTCTCCACCGGCTCGATCGGAATCGTGCCGCCCACCCACGAGATCACGCGCACCGGCCAGGAGGAGACGATCGACGGGATCGCGATGGTCTTCCAGATGACTCCCGGCAGCGAGGCGCCGGCGGAGATGAACATTCTGTTCCCCCACCACCGCGCGCTGTGCATCGCCGAGAACGCCACGCACAACCTTCACAACGTGACCACCCCGCGCGGTGCACTGGTGCGCGACGCGCGTATCTGGTCGCGCTACCTGGGTGAGGCGATCGATCTCTTTGGCGATCGCGCCGACGCGCTATTTGCCGGGCACCAGTGGCCGCGTTGGGGGCGGGAGCGGATCGTCGAGATGCTCGCCAAGCAGCGTGATCTGTATGGCTATCTGCACGACCAGACGCTGCGCCTGCTCAACAAGGGGTACATCGGCAGCGAGATCGCCGAGCTGCTGACGCTGCCCGCGGGCCTCGCGGGAGAGTGGCACTGTCGCGAGTACTACGGCACGGTCAGCCACAACGTGAAGGGGATCTATGAGCGCTACATGGGCTGGTTTGACGGCAACCCCGCCCACCTCTGGTCACACCCACCTGAGCAGGCCGCAACCCGCTACATGCACGCGATGGGCGGCGCGGAGGCGGTGCTGGAGGAGGGCCGTCGCGCGTTTGCCGAAGGGGACTACCGCTGGGTGGCGGAGCTGATGTCCCACGCGGTGTTCGCCGACCCCGCCAACCTCCAGGCCCGGGAGCTTGAGGCCCGAGCGCTCGAGCAACTCGCCTACGGCTCCGAGAGCGCGCCGTGGCGCAACTTCTTCCTGATGGGCGCGCTGGAGCTACGCGAGGGCATCCGCGAGAACGCCAACAAACCCTCGCAGGAGATGGTCGCCCTGCTCTCGACCGAGCAGCTGTTCGACGTGCTGGCGATCCGGATTGACGGTCCTCGCGCAGGGGAGCTGCGATTGAGCTTCAACTGGGTGTTCACCGACACCGGCGAGCGCTATCTGCTGAGGCTCAGCAACGGCGTGCTGTCGCAATCGCCCGAGCGCCAGGATCCCGAGGCGGACGCCACCGTGGTGGTCGAGCGCGCCGCGCTCAACGAGCTGTTTGCCGGCATCACCCCGGTGGGGGCGCTGCTCGGAGCGGGGCGCCTGCGCGTCGAGGGAGACGCCGCCAAGCTCGGTGAGCTGCTCGGCCTGCTGGACGAGCCCGACCCTTCGTTTGCGATCGTCACGCCGTAGGGCCGGAGCAGCCGCGTATCACCCCGAAAATGCTCCCCCGCGACATCAGGCATCGCCCATCGTTGGCCCGTGCCCCTGCGACAGGAACGGGCCTGCTATCCCCGGGGCTCGAGAATCCGCTCGAGCTCTCCCGGCAGAACCATCGGGTCGAATGGCTTGGCGATCACGCCGGCTGCGCCGATCGCGCAGAGGCGTTCGCGGTCGGCGGCTGCTGCCTTCGCGGTGAGAAAGATCACCGGCACCGCCGCCGCCAGCGGGCCGTCTCGCAGGCGCCGTAGCGTGGCCGGCCCATCAAGGCCCGGCATCATCACATCCAGCAGGACGACGTCGAAGGGTCCCTCGTCGCACGCGGCCTGCACCGCCTGCTCTCCCGAAGCGGCACACACAACGGTCCAACCACCTACGCGCTCGAGGCTCAGCTGCGCGATCGCGCGGATCGCGTCCTCATCCTCGACCAGTAGGGCTCGCCGGCTCATCCTTGAAACGCCGTTGGGGGAACGTCGCCCAAGGTACCACTCGTCTCTTCGAAGGTGTTTCTCAGCGAGATCCAGGTCAAATTCCGGTGGAAGCACGACTACACCGGGGCGCGGTGGAACTGTTCGCGGCTCGCTGACCGAGGCTCCGGCGAGCCGCCTATTCTCTGAGCAATGGTCTCGCAGCCCTCCGATGTCCTGACTCCCGCCTCGCTCACCGATGCCGAGCGCCGCGTTGTGGAGCGGTTGGTTGAACGCCTGCCCGACGAGCTCGGCTCCGGGCTACATGCGATCTGGCTCTATGGCTCCCGCGCTCGCGGGGAGGCGCCGCACCCGGAGTCGGACATCGATCTGATGGTGCTTGCCGACGGGGGCCCCGAGCAAATCGCGCAGACGGCGATCGAACTGGCTTACGAGATCGCCCCGATTGAGGGGGTCAGTCCCGTGTGGTACTCGTTCTCAGTCCGAACCCCCGAGTGGCTGCGCGGCCGGCGCGAGATCCGCTCGTTCTTCATCGCCGAGGTGGATCGCGACAAGATCGTGCTGTACGGGAGCGGCCTGGAGTGAGCCCCCGCTCAGAGGAGTTCATGGACCAAGCCCGCGACCGCGCCAAGCTGGCGCAAGTGGCGCTCGCCTCCGAACACCGCGAGGGCGCCGTCAGCCTCGCCTACTACGCGATGCTCTACGCCGCCCGCGCGGCGCTATCCGAGCGCGACGAGTACGCCCGAACGCACAGAGGCACGTGGCACCTCTTCCACGAGCGCTACGTCACCACCTGCGCCTTCGACCAGAACCTTCACGCGATGACCCAACGTGCCCAGCGCGCCCGTGAGGGCGGGGATTACGAGGCCATCACCCCCAGCCAGGCCGAAGCGGAGGAGTTCGTCGCCGGCGCCGCGGAGTACATCGCCGCGGTGGAGCACATGCTGGATGCGTGAGCGCGGGATGCCACAGAGGGGATGCTCGTCTGGCTCTGACGCGAGTGGTACCCAGCCGATCGGAGGTCGGGCGCTATCTGCGAAGATCGGCCGATGCCACGAGTAGATGCGCTGAGGGTGGATTGCATCTACGACGACTGCGATCCCGACGGCTACCGAGCGGGCGCAGCAAATGTCACCCAGGCACTTGGAGGCGAGGCGATCGCAACCAAGATTTACGAGCTTCCGGCGGGCGAAAGCGTATGCCCATACCACTATGAGTACGAGGAGGAGTGGCTCATCGTACTCAGCGGCACCGTCATCCTACGCACGCCCGAGGGCGAGGAGGAGCTTGTTTGCGGTGAGGTGGTCTGCTTCCCGCCGGGTCCCGCGGGCGCACACAAGGTGACCAATCGCAGCGACACGCCAGCGCGGGTCTTGATGTTCTCAAGCGCCCGCGAGCCGGCGGTCGCCGTCTACCCCGACAGCGACAAGATCGGCGTCTGGCCGGGTAATCCCGGCGACAAGGTAATGCTGCGGCGAGTCGATGGCAGCGTGGATTACTGGGACGGTGAGCGGTAGCGAGTGGCGTGCTGCAATTTTGTGACGATGATGGGCCGTCCGGGAATCGAACCCGGAACCTTGGGCTTAAGAGCCCCTTGCAGTGTCCCGACGCCCTAAGGGGTTCCGTCTAAATAATTGTTGGGGAGTGCGAGGGTTTTGGCGGTCGGGGGCGTAGTCATGGGTCATGATGCTGGGGTCGATGGTCGACGAGAGCGCGATTCGGGAGCGGTGG